>NZ_JAXWCK010000064.1:0-4490 GCF_037349415.1 Anthropogastromicrobium sp. | reverse complement strand
CGGAACAGATGTGTCTGCCAAAGTCCTTGCGATGTACGCAGACACTAGAACTCCGTCAATGAAACCCCAGTGGCTTGCCACTGGGTTAAGTCAGGAATCATATTTATATGCAGACCTTTTTTGAGGAGCATCGCCATACCAAACATCCATTTTTTAGGAAAGTCTGGATCCTTTGACATTTCTTCCATTGGCATATCGCTGTACATAATCACGTTTTCCATAGAAGGTGACAGAACAGTAGCCTTTAAATAGTCTAGCTCAGCAGTCATAAATTCACGAATACCAAAGTAGGAGCGTGAGCCAGGCAGCTGGATTGGCATAGTTGGTACTTTCAATTCATCAAAGCAAATGGAACGAATGAAATTATTAAGGTCAAACTGATCAAGTTTTTCAAGAAAACTTTGCATTTGGTTTATTTGAGGTGAAACATTATTTGTGTTTAAAAGCCATCCAGAAAGCAACTGACAAAGAGCCGCAGAATCATTTATATCCTTAATAGACTGGCCAGTAAGCTTTTCAATAAAATGCGGTCAGCAGGCGGTGTGCGAAGCACAATAAAACGAGCTGTCTCGCTACAAAACCATTCAGGATCAGAAGGGATGCGTGACAGATAAGATGAATCATAATTTAAAAAACGTGCCAGATCAGCAAGGCTGACAGAGGATGCTAACAGCAGATGATTGAAATTTTCACAAAGTCGACTATTATCAGGCTGCTTTAACGTATTTGTAAAAGCAGTGTAGATTTCATCTTTTGTAAAAGGCGTTATGGAAGCAGAAGTACGCTTAGAAGCTGCTTTTTCTTTTGAAAGTAGATAAATTCCTTCGCACAATTGATTTAATTTTTCACTTTCAGGGCGAGGAACACGTTCACCGCTTGGCGCAGCAGTGCTATGATGAACAGCAGACAGCTGTACAGTCAGGAGGACTGGTTGCGATAGATGGAGTGGCATGTACAGCATCAGATCGTACATACTCATTTATGCTTGATGGAATCGACTATCGTGCAAAGGTTGTCACAATGACAAAGATTATCCAGTTTAGCATGACACAAGCAGCTGGCTACTCAGATACCTACTATGTATGGAATGCACCATATACCTATATTTATATGACGCCAACAGCAACCTTTGAGAAAGGGCTTGATGATTTTAATTTATTCATGTTAAATACAAAGGTAAGCGATGGCTTTATCATAGCATCCAGCAATTTGAGTACTCAGTTAATTGCGCAGATTTCAAATGGTACACAGAGCACACAAACACCTGGTGATTATTTCAAGAGTGAAATGGAAAAGCAGCCAGATACATATGATACAGAAAACTTCTGCGATTATATCTTGTCACAGAATGCATATGAGACATCAGATGGCAGCACAATAAAGCTTCCTAATATTTACGATTATGTGTATGAGGGTGATGATGGAAAGATCTATGCTGGAAATACGGTAGATCAGCCGGCAGGCTCAACAAGACTGTATGCAAAATAAGATTTGACGAAATATGTTCAGGCTAAAATAAAAATGGCAGCACAGAGTGATAAGTTTCTGTGCTGCCGATTTTGCGAATGGGGTTCTGAATAGTTACGATAATTTAATATAGATTTGCGGCAATGGAAGCGGCAATAACAGTTAAAAGACCTGTTACAGCGATAGACAAACTGCTGATTGCACCTTCGACTTCACCCATCTCCATAGCCTTGGCTGTTCCTATTGCATGGGCAGAGGAACCCATTCCCACACCCTTTGCGACAGGCTCTGTGATATGAAACAGCTTGCAGATTGGCTCTCCAACGATATTTCCAAATACACCAGTTATGATAATAACAGCAACAGTAATAGTTGTGATGCCTCCAAGCTCAGTTGAAACATCCATACCGATTGCAGTGGTAATAGATTTTGGAAGAAGCGTAACATACTGCTCATGTGTAAGGCCAAATATTAAGGAGAAGGCATAGACACACAGCACACATGAAATGATACCTGAAACAATGCCAGCAACGATTGCCTTCCAGTTGCTTTTAAGCTTTTCAATCTGTTCGTATAGCGGAATCGCGAGACAGACAGTAGCTGGTGTTAATAAGTAGCTTAAATATTTTGCACTTATGTTATAGCTTTGATAGTCAACATCAAGTGCCACAAGAATGGCAATGACAAGAATAATGCTTATTAAAAGTGGGTTTAAAAGCGGAGATTTGAATTTTTTCTTTAAAAGGGAACCCACCTCATAGGCAGCCAGACTCACAGCAACGCCAAAAAATAATGAATTTGTCAAAAAATTAAGCATATTAGATCAGACCTCCTTTTTAGCAGTTTTTCTCTGTGCTTCTTTATGAATTACAAACTGTGTAATCTTTCCGGAAATGACCATAACAACTACGGTTGAAATAAGCGTAATTACGGCAACCGGCACACCAATAGGTGCAAGCTGCGGCCAGGATTCAAGAAGTCCTACACCAGCAGGGATAAACATGACTGGCATGATTTCAATTAAAAGCTTTCCTGTATCCTTCACATGAGCAAGTTTAATAACACCGCTTAACAGGCCGATAAATAAGATTGCAAATCCATATACACTGGCCGGAACTGGAAGCGGCAGTACTTCGTGAAGCAATTCTCCAATAAAAGAAATTAGAAGAATCAATAGAAATTGTCTGAGATATTTCATAAAGATCTCCTCCTGAAAACAAAACTTTTTGCATATAAAAGGAATGTTATTCTTTTAACGCACAAGCCCTACTTTAGCACAGAACTATGTTAAAGACAAGTGGAAGAAATAACCGCAATAATGACTAAAAAAGGTGAAATTTATTTATAAGGTGATGATAATGACAACATATATGCTAGCATATACAATAAGGAATATACAAAATGAGGTGAGAAAAAAGAAAAAAATTTCATCAAAACGCAGTAAAAATAGGAGAATAAAAGGTAAAAAAAATAATTGAGAAAAAAGGTAAAGTTAGTTGCAACTTTAACTTTACAATGTCATATAGATATGATATATTAAGCAAAACTACTCTTTGCACTGCAGTATTTTATACAGTACAAACTGAGCAGGCCGGGGATTTCCTGGGGCCGGGTCGTAAATGACAGTGGATCGAAGACATCTGCGGGACAGTATATGTAATTACTGGTTTCGTGGGTGTATTTTTTTATCTTCCACGAAAAAATAAGTGCCATAAAGAGTTATCAATCCATCTTTTATTTAGGGGGTAACTACTATGGAAAAAACAAAAAAACAAAATCCGCAGATGAATCAGAATCAAAGTGAAAACACAAATCTGCAGGAAAAACAGTTTGAAAAAGAGGCAATGAAGGTTTCAACTGTCAGCATTGTTGTCAATGTACTGCTTTCTCTTTTCAAACTCCTCGCCGGAGTGATCGCTCATTCTGGTGCAATGATCAGTGATGCAATTCATTCAGCTTCAGATGTATTTAGTACAATTATTGTTATGGTAGGCATTCATTTGGCTGGCAGAAAATCCGACAAGGAGCATCCTTATGGTCACGAGCGAATGGAGTGTGTTGCAGCGATTGTGCTTGCAACAGTTCTTGCCGTAACAGGTCTTGGAATCGGCTGGTCAGCAATTCAGTCCATTGCAAAAGAGAGTACAGGAGTTGTTGTGGTTCCTGGTGTGCTTGCTCTTGTTGCAGCAGTAGTGTCGATTTTAACAAAGGAAGGAATGTACTGGTACACAAGATTCCATGCAAAAAAAATAGATTCCAGTGCCTTAATGGCAGATGCATGGCATCATCGCTCCGATGCACTTTCCTCAGTTGGTGCATTAGTTGGTATCGCAGCTTCCAGAATGGGATATCCGTTAATGGATCCACTCGCCAGTCTTGTTATATGCGTTTTTATTGAAAAAGCAGCTCTTGATATTTTTAAGGATGCAATTAACAAAATGGTTGATAAGGCGTGTGATGAAGATACAGAGCAAGCCATACGTGAATGCGCAGAGAAACAGCCAGGTGTCATTAGAGTAGACATGTTAAAGACACGAGTATTCGGCAATAAAATTTATGTAGATCTTGAGATTGGAGCTGATGGTAATGAGACGCTTCGCGATGCACATGCAGTGGCAGAGCGTGTACACGACCATATTGAAAAGGAATTTCCAAAGGTAAAGCATATCATGGTACATGTAAATCCAGCGTAAAAAAATAGTTGAATAAAATAAGAAAATTCCACTAACACGAAAGTGTATAGTGGGATTTTTTTGTACCTAGACAAGAGAAATCAAATGAATTATACTGAAGAAAATAGGAGGAAAACAGCGTATTTTGCGCGGAAAAGAGGTCGGTTATGATTCGAGTAACAGTATGGAACGAATATTTACATGAGAAGGAGGAGCCGGTACGTCACATTTATCCAAATGGAATCCATGGCTGTATTAAGGAATTTTTACAGACAGATGAAGAACTTGCAATTAAGACAGCAACATTTGAGATGCCTGAACATGGACTTACAGATGAGGTGCTTGCGCAGA
>NZ_JAXWCK010000063.1:0-6062 GCF_037349415.1 Anthropogastromicrobium sp. | reverse complement strand
AAAGAAGGTGAAAAGGTCATCAAGTATGGCTTCCCGATTGGTGTGGCAAAGCAGGACATCAAAGCAGGTTCTTGGGTGCATGTTCACAATGTAAAGACAGGTCTTGGCGATGTGCTTGATTATGAGTATAATCCGTCAGGAAGTGAGTTAGAGCCGACAGAGCACGCACATTTTATGGGATATCGCCGTGAGGATGGACGTGTTGGCGTAAGAAATGAGATCTGGATTATTCCGACAGTTGGCTGTGTAAACTCCATTGCATCTGCACTGGAGAAGCAGGCAAAGAGTCTGGCAGTTGGAACAGTAGAGGACATAGTTGCATTCCCACATCCTTATGGCTGCTCTCAGATGGGCGGCGATCAGGAGAACACTAGAAAGGCACTTGCAGATTTAATTCATCATCCAAACGCCGGCGGTGTGCTTGTACTTGGTCTTGGCTGTGAGAACAGCAATATTCCGGTTATGATGGATTACATTGGTGAGTACGATAAGAATCGTGTGAAGTTTTTACAGTGTCAGGATGTTGAGGATGAGCAGGCAGCAGCAATGGAGCTGTTAAAGGAGTTAGCAGATTATGCAGGCACCTTCAAACGTGAGCCAATCGATGCTTCCGAGCTGATTATTGGTATGAAGTGCGGTGGCTCTGATGGTCTTTCAGGTATAACTGCAAACCCGACTGTCGGCGCATTTTCAGATCTTTTGATCTCAAAGGGCGGCACTACGATTCTGACAGAGGTTCCGGAAATGTTTGGAGCAGAGACACTTCTTATGAACCGCTGTGCAAATGAGGAGCTGTTTAATAAGACAGTTGATCTGATCAACAACTTTAAGAACTACTTCACAAGCCACAACCAGACCATCTATGAGAATCCGTCTCCTGGAAACAAAAAGGGCGGAATCTCCACACTTGAGGATAAGTCTTTAGGCTGTACACAAAAGTCTGGAAGCGCACTTGTAAAGGGTGTATTAGAGTATACAGAGCCAGTTCACACAAAGGGACTTAATTTATTAAGTGCACCGGGCAATGACCTTGTTGCGGCAACTGCACTGGCACTTTCAGGTGCTCATATCGTTTTATTCACAACAGGAAGAGGAACTCCATTTGCATCACCAGTTCCGACAGTAAAGATTTCCAGTAACTCCAAGCTTGCAGGTCATAAGGATAACTGGATTGACTTTAATGCAGGACGTCTTGTAGAGGATATGCCGATGGAAATGCTTTCTAAGGAGCTGTTTGAGTATGTGCTCGCAGTTGCTTCTGGAAAGAAGGTTAAGGCTGAGGAAGCTGGCTTCCACGATATGGCAATCTTCAAGCAGGGTGTAACGTTGTAATACAATATTGAATGATGCAGGTGCGGTAAGCGCCTGTTTATCAGATAGAAAATTTAAGTTCATATAAAAAATATTCACTCATCTAAGAAAGGATAGGATATTATTATGAAAACATTTATGGGAAAAAATTTCCTTCTGACAACTGACACAGCAAAAGAGCTGTTCCATGATTACGCAGAAAATATGCCGATCATCGACTATCACTGCCATATCAACCCGAAGGAAATCTATGAGGACCGCAAGTTTGAGAACATCACTCAGGTATGGCTTGGCGGCGATCACTACAAGTGGCGTCAGATGCGTTCTAACGGTATCGACGAGAAGTACATCACAGGAGATGCAACTGACAGAGAGAAGTTCCAAAAGTGGGCAGAGACTCTTGAGAAGGCAATCGGCAATCCACTGTATCACTGGAGTCACTTAGAGCTGCAGAGATATTTCGATTATCACGGTGTATTAAATGGTGATACTGCAGAAGAAGTATGGAATATCTGCAACGCAAAGCTTGCTGAGGATTCTATGACTGTTAGAAATATCATCCGTAAGTCTAATGTAAAGGTAATCTGCACCACTGATGATCCGATTGACAGCCTTGAGTGGCATAAGAAGATCGCTGCAGATGAGACTGTAGATTTCAAGGTATATCCGGCATGGAGACCAGATAAGGCAATGAACATTGAGAAGCCAGATTTCTTAGAGTATGTACAGAAGTTAGCTTGTGTATCTGGAATCAAGGTAGACAGCGTAAAGAGCTTGTTAGCAGCAATCGACAACCGTATGGAATTTTTTGATTCCATGAAGTGCTGCGTATCTGACCATGGTTTAAATTATGTTGTATATCAGCCGGCAAGCGAGGAAGCAGTTGAGGCAATCTTCCAGAAGAAGGTTCGCGGTGAAAAGCTGACTCAGCTTGAAGTTGACCAGTATAAGACAGCATTTATGATTCATGTAGGAAGAGAGTATCATCGCCGTGGATGGGTAATGCAGATGCATTATGGCTGCAAGCGCGACAACAATACCTTCCGCTATAATCAGTTAGGACCAGATACAGGATACGATTCCATCAATAATGATGCAACAGCAGCTCAGTTAGCTGATTTCTTAAATGCACTCAGCACTACAAACGAGCTTCCAAAGACAATTCTGTATTCCTTAAATCCAGCTGACAACGAGATCATCGGCACCATTATGGGCTGCTTCCAGGACAGCGAGGCAGTAGGCAAGATCCAGCACGGTTCTGCATGGTGGTTCAATGATAATAAGTCAGGTATGATCAACCAGATGGTAAGTCTTGGAAACCTTGGTCTGCTTGGAAACTTTGTTGGTATGCTGACTGACTCCAGAAGCTTCTTATCCTACACAAGACACGAGTATTTCCGCCGTATCCTGTGTGAGTTAGTAGGAGGCTGGGTAGAGAACGGCGAGTATCCATACGATAAGAAGGCATTAAAGAACATTATCGAGGGTATCAGCTACAACAATGCAAAGGCATATTTTAACTTCAAGGATTGATTTTGAAGTCAATAGTTACCTGAGTTTTTTGTAAAATACGATGTCAGGGTCAGCTAGTTGTGATCCTGACATTAGCTTAATTAATTAAGTATGGAGGTGCATAGTATCCTTTATGGATAGTCACAGTATGACCCTGGTGGTCGCTTTAATATTATTAATGATGGGTTCTGCCTTTTTCTCTGCAACAGAGACGGCTTTTTCCTCGCTGAATAAGCCGAGATTAAAAAATATGGCAGCAGAAGGCAACAAAAAAGCAAAGCTTGCATACAAGCTTGCAGAGAATTATGATGAATTGATTTCAAGTACACTTGTAGGAAATAACGTTGTAAATATTGCAGCAACAACAATTGGAACACTTCTCTTTGTAGGATGGCTCGGATCAAATGGAGCTACTGTATCAACTATCTTTATGACAGTGATTACTTTAGTTTTTGGTGAAATCACGCCAAAGAGTCTGGCAAAGGAATGTCCAGAAAAATTTGCAATAACTGTTGCTCCAATTATCAATATTCTAATTACTGTTTTAAAGCCGGTGAATTTCCTTCTGATCAAGTTAAAGAGCAGTGTAGGAAAGCTTTTAAAAGTCAGCGGCACAACGAATGGAATCACCGAGAATGAGCTTCTTACAATAGTAGATGAGGCTGAGCAGGTCGGTGGACTTGACAGTAATGAGAGTGAGCTGATTCACAACGTGATCGAGTTCAATGATCTTCAGGCAGGAGACATCATTACACCGCGTGTTGATGTTACAGCAGTTGATATCACAACGCCAAACGAAGAAATTGCAGATGTGTTCAAGACATCTGGTTATTCCCGAATCCCTGTATACAAAGATACGATTGATGATATTATTGGTATCTTGTACGAGAAAGATTTCCATAACTATGTGGCAGGAACTACAAAGTCAATCGAAACGATCATGAAGCCGGCTGAGTTCATTCCGCCTACAGTCAAGATCTCCGAGCTTTTAAAGAAGTTCCAGCAGACAAAGCTTCATATCGCTGTTGTTGTGGATGAGTTTGGCGGTACAGAGGGTATTGTTACCATGGAAAATATCTTAGAGGAGCTTGTAGGTGATATCTGGGATGAGCATGATGAGGTAGAGGCTGGCATCAAAAAGTTAGATGATGGAAGCTTCATCGTTCCAGAGGACATGGATTTAGACGATTTCTTTGAGCAGTTTTCCATCAACACCGAGACAGAAGCTTCTACTATCAACGGATGGATTACCGAGCAGATTGGAAAGATTCCGGAAGTAGGCGATTCATTTGATTTTGAAAATCCTGTTTCAGAGGAAGAAGATTCAGAAAAGGATAAAGAAAATCAAAACAACAAGCCGCAGAAGCTTCATATTGAAGTGACACAAACCGAGGGACAGAAAGCAGAAGAGATTCATGTGGTGCTCCTCCATGAGAAAGACGAAGACAGTACAGAACAAGAAAAAAAATAAATGCATTGGCAGCTTATCCGAAAAGGTAAGCTGCCTTTTTTGCTTGACAATACTTCGGGATACCGATATACTATAGATAACAAAGACGAAAGGGGAACAGAACCTATGATTATTGATGATCTTCTTCGTGATGCAAAAATGAGTCAATATAAGTTAAGTAAGGAAAGCGGAGTCGCACAGGCAACAATATCTGATATCTGTAGCCGAAAGACGACAATGAAAAAATGTGCTGCTGGAACCCTATACAGAATTGCAAAAACATTAAATGTCACGGTGGATTTGTTGTTAGAAGCAGATGAGCAAGCAAAGGAAAATGATAAAAATCAAGAATATCGCAGTTCATTTGAAACATTCAAGAGCAACACATGCCATCATGTAAAAGATATGGGAGATATTGATTTTATCATTGATACACTTGAAAAGAATACAATTCGAAATTTATATGAAAAAGCATGGTATCCAGAATCACTATATTTACTGGGAATGGTTGATTATCTCTCTAAAATAAATGATTTGCCAATATGTACGAATTACAATGATATTCGAAAACATAAGCTTGCGACAATTTTATATCCATCAAGTGTGCTAATTCAGGCTGCAGTCATGCATAGTGATGAGGTTAAAATTGAGGCTATAAAGAATGCAATTCCAGAGTTTATGAGATTTAATATTGTAGAAAGTGAGGTGAGAAATCTTGCCTGAAGTTTTTTTATAAAGGAAAACTTGGATAGCTATTTAAAAGAACTAGCAAAAGAATTTCGTAAGATAAATGGCAACAAAATGCCAGCTGAGATTATTTTGATCGATGGGGCATCAGTACTAATTAATTACGGATTTCGCGAGATGACATATGATATGGATGCGATTATTCAAGCATCATCGTCGATGAAGGATGCAATTAATAGTGTTGGTGATCGCATGGGGCTTCCAAATGGCTGGCTAAATACAGACTTCATGAAAACAACATCCTATACGCCAAAGTTAATTCAGTACTCTAAATATTATAAGACATTTTCAAATGTTTTAAGAATACGAACGGTTTCAGCTGAATATTTGGTTGTCATGAAACTGATGGCTGGAAGACAGTATAAGAACGATTTGTCAGATGTTGTTGGAATTTTGTTGGAACAAGAAAAATCACAACAACAGATTTGCCTTGAAGATATAAAAAAAGCAGCAGAAAAACTTTATGGCGGATATGATAAGTTATCTGAAGAATCTCGAACTTTTATTGAGACAGTATATCAAAATCCTGATTTGACACAACTGTATGCAAAAGTTAGAGAAGATGAAAAGACGAACAAAGATATCCTAATAGAATTCGAGGATAACTATCCAGATGTTCTCAATGGAGATAATCTTACTGATATACTAAAAGCAGCAAGGGCAAAGAAAAAAGGTTGATGATATTTTAATATATGATGAGAAAAGCTGATGTGCATCAAAAGAGATTAGGCTAGCAGATTTTTTTTGTTTAAACCCTGCAAAAAAGTAGCTTTTGCATGAATCCTGTGGTAAAATAGTCATATGATGGTGGCGATTTGAACAAAAACCACACGATATTTTAAAGGAGAAATCACTATGCAATTGAATATATTGACAAAAATAAGTTCTTGTGTATAAAAATACTCAAAGGAGATGATGGACTTGCTAAAGAGCTTCAAGACGGAAATCAATCCTACACCGGAGCAGATAACGAAGATCAATAAGACGATTGGAACCTGTCGGTATCTATACAATTTTTATCTTTCTTATAACTTAAAACGTT
>NZ_JAXWCK010000062.1:0-19472 GCF_037349415.1 Anthropogastromicrobium sp. | reverse complement strand
AGCGCACCTCATTGGTAATGAGGAGGTCACGGGTCCGAGTCCCGTCATCAGCTTTCGATAAGTTTTTGAGAGATCAAAGATTTGTTGACAAAAGAATATAAGCTGATGTGGCACAGGTGGTAGCGCACCTCATTGGTAATGAGGAGGTCACGGGTCCGAGTCCCGTCATCAGCTTTTTGACAAGGCTTTCTGAGAGATCAGGAGGCCTTTTTGATACATTGAAATCAAAAAGAAAAGGTTGACATTTAAAGACCTTTGACATATCCTAGTAGATAAGGGCATTGCGCTTAATTAAAGGAGGAAGACTATGGAGAATAAAGACATCGTCCTGGAAGAAAACAAAGAAGAAAAGACGACAGTCTCAAAAAATTTTATAGAGATGATCATCGATAAGGATTTAGCGGAGGGAACTTATGACCACGTTCAGACAAGATTTCCACCGGAGCCAAATGGCTATCTGCACATTGGACATGCAAAGTCTATTTTATTGAACAGTGGACTGGCAAAGGAATATAATGGCAAGTTCAACCTGCGTTTTGATGATACAAATCCAACAAAGGAAAAGACTGAGTTTGTTAAGTCTATCACCGAGGATGTAAAGTGGCTTGGTGCTGATTTTGAGGACAGACTGTTTTTTGCATCAGATTATTTTGATCAGATGTATGAGTATGCCGTATTCCTGATTAAGAAGGGAAAGGCATTTGTTTGTGATCTGACAGCAGAGCAGATTCGCGAGTACAGAGGAACCTTGACTGAACCAGGTAAGGAGAGCCCATACCGCAACAGAAGCGTAGAGGAAAATCTGCAGCTGTTTGAGGAGATGAAAAACGGCAAGTATGCAGACGGAGAGAAGGTACTTCGTGCAAAGATTGACATGGCTTCCCCGAACATGAATATGAGAGATCCTGTTATCTATCGTGTGGCTCATCTGACTCATCATAATACTGGAGATAAGTGGTGCATCTACCCGATGTACGATTTTGCTCACCCAATCGAGGATGCAATTGAGCACATTACTCATTCCATCTGTACTTTGGAGTTTGAGGATCATCGTCCGCTGTATGACTGGGTTGTAAAAGAGTGTGAGTTTGTTATGCCGCCAAAGCAGATAGAGTTTGCAAAGCTGTATCTGACTAATGTTGTTACTGGAAAGCGCTATATTAAAAAGCTCGTAGAAGACGGCGTAGTAGATGGATGGGATGATCCGCGTCTTGTTACAATCAGTGCACTCAGAAGACGTGGATTTACACCAGAGTCTATCCGCATGTTTGTTGATCTTTGTGGTGTGGCAAAGGCAAATTCTTCTGTTGATTATGCAATGCTTGAATATTGTATCCGTGAGGACTTAAAGCTTAAGCGCTCAAGAGTTATGGCAGTACTGAATCCAATTAAGTTAATCATTGATAACTACCCAGAGGATCAGATGGAAGAACTTGATGTTGTCAATAACCTTGAAAACCCAGAGCTTGGAAGCAGAACAATTCCGTTTGGCAGAGAGCTTTACATTGAGGCAGATGATTTCATGGAGGAGCCGCCAAAGAAGTATTTCCGTATGTTCCCTGGCAATGAGGTTCGTCTGATGAATGCTTATTTTGTAAAGTGTACAGGCTGTGTTAAGGACGAAAATGGCAATATAGTTGAGGTTCATGGAACTTACGATCCGGCATCAAAGGGCGGAAACAGCCCGGATGGCAGAAAGGTAAAGGGAACTATTCATTGGGTAGCAGCGAAGACTGCATTCCACACTGAGGTTCGTCTGTATGAGAACTTAGTAGACGAGGAAAAAGGTAAGCTCAATGAAGATGGCACATTAAACTTTAATCCGAACTCTTTAACCGTATTAAAGGATTGTGTGCTGGAGCCATCTTTAAAGGATGCAAAGGCTTACGACAGCTTCCAGTTTGTGCGCAATGGCTTTTTCTGCGTAGACTGCAAGGATTCCGAGGAAGGAAAGCCGGTATTTAACCGCATTGTTTCATTAAAGTCAAGCTTTAAGCTGCCAAAATAAGGAGCAGACGGCATGAAAGAAAAACTGTATACGATTCCGATTAACGATGCATTTGCAATGGACAGTGAGTGTCCTATCTGCGCTATGAAGACAATTCTTGAAAATAATGCAGTCGAATTTACCATGGGTCCAAGCTACATGGAGGATGATATTCGCATGGAGACAGATCGAATGGGATTTTGTAAGGCACACATGAAGATGGTATTTGATCAGAATAATAAGCTTGGTCTTGCATTAGTCTTAAAGACACATATCGACCGTACAAACAAAGAAATTGAAAAGCGCATGAAGATGCCGCCAAAAAAGGCATCCTTCTTTAAGAAGGAGACAAGCAATCCGTTAACAGATTATATTGATGAGTTAAATAAGTCATGTTTTATTTGTGATCGTATAAATAACACCTTCGAGCGTTATCTGCATACTGTAGTAGCAACTTGGAAGAGTGACGCTGCATTTAGAGAGCTGTACGCAAAGGGAAAGGGCTTTTGTACTGAGCATTATGGTGATCTGTTAAAGGAAGGTGCGAAATGCCTTAATCAGAAGGAGCTTGACGAGTTTACAGAAATTACAGGAAAGCTGTATCTGGACAATATGAAGCGTCTTGCAGAAGAACTTGACTGGTTTGCAGATAAGTTTGATTATCGATTTAAAGATGCACCTTGGAAAAACTCCAAGGATTCAATTCCGAGAGCAATGATTAAAACAAACGGCATCATGGAGATGGATGACAAAAAGAAAAAAGACTGACAAAAAAACGACCGGGAAACCGGCCGTTTTTTGATTTTTAAAGATGGATAGAAGAATTAACAGAATCTTCTTCTTTTGCTTTTTCTGGATTAACATCATCCTCGTGAAGTGGTTTAGTATCGACAGCAGTATCTTCCTCAGAAACACCGTCCATTGCATACAGATCAGAAACACCCTCACTAAGATCTTCGTCAATATCGACACTAAGATCTTCAATGTCAAGATCTGCGATATCACTGTCAGCATTCATGTGTTTAAAATGGAAATTAGAATCATCGTCCTTTGCTTGTTCTTCTTTAGTTTCTTCACATTTGTTTTCATCAGCCTTCTTGTCACTGTGAGAACCTGGACGCAGATTTTTTGTAAGGTGAGCTGCATCAGCAACAAGCTTTGCTGCGTCGTCTAAAAGCTGTCCCTTATCAATATTGATGTCTACATCGCTGTTTTTTCCAGTTACATGAATATTGATATATCGACGGCTAGAGGAATCAGTTGCCTCATCGGAAGAAATTGCATCAGACTCTTCTTCAGATGCTGTGTTTGCAGCCTCATCCACGTTTTTCGTGGTGTCATCCTCGTTTCTGTCTTCATCAAAATCATCTTCGCTAGGTCCGCATTCGCTGCAATTTGACTGGATCTTCACGTACTTATGCAGCAGAGCGGCACTTGCTGCAACTCCTGCACATACAGCAGCGCTCTTGAGTGCCAGCTTGGTCACTTTCTTCATAAAATCAGCCATAGCAAACTCCTTTCTTTCACAAAATTTTTGCCAATGATACTAAGGATTCACAACTTTATTGTCTGGTATCATCGGGATGTCATGACTAGTATACTCTATTTTGAACAAAATGGAAAGACAAAATGTAATTTTTGTATAAGAAAAGAAAATAATAGAAAAACGATAGAAAAACAAAGAAAACAAGAGAAAAATAGAGATAAATACTAATATACAGCCATATACAAGGTTGCAATATTTTGCCAAAATCATTATTATAAACAATGTCATAATTAGCACTCAGATGAAATGAGTGCTAGCAATAAGACATAAGATAAGAAAATAAAAACTATAATAAAGTATAGTGTTAATTATTAAGGAGGTTTCCATTATGAAGTTAGTACCTTTAGGTGACAGAGTTGTATTAAAGCAGGTCGCAGCAGAAACCACTACAAAGTCTGGTATTGTTATTCCAGGTTCTGAGAAAGAGAAGCCACAGCAGGCACAGATCATCGCAGTTGGTCCAGGCGGAGTTGTTGATGGCAAGGAAGTAACCATGCAGGTAAAGGTTGGTCAGACTGTTATCTACTCCAAGTATGCCGGAACAGAGGTAAAGCTTGAGGATGAGACCTACATTATTGTAAAGCAGAGTGATATTCTTGCAATTGTTGAGTAATTATCTGTGGCAGATCCTAAATAAAATAATTTGGTCAAAGATGATTGATTTAATGCGAGTTGAAAACTTGTATTGTGTGGATTGAAAAGAATTGAAATAGTATCAGGAGGAACAAAATCATGGCTAAGGAAATTAAATATGGCGCAGAAGCAAGAGCAGCCTTAGAGGCTGGTGTAAATAAACTGGCAGATACCGTTAGAGTAACCCTCGGACCGAAAGGAAGAAATGTTGTTCTGGATAAGTCCTACGGTACTCCGTTAATCACAAACGATGGTGTTACTATCGCAAAGGAGATTGAGCTTGAGGACGCATTCGAGAACATGGGTGCACAGCTTGTTAAGGAAGTTGCAACAAAGACAAATGATGTTGCTGGTGATGGTACCACAACAGCTACCGTACTTGCTCAGGCAATGATCAATGAAGGTATGAAGAATCTGGCAGCAGGTGCAAACCCGATCGTTTTAAGAAAAGGTATGAAGAAGGCATCTGACGTAGCAGTAGAAGAGATCGCAAGAATGAGCCAGCCGATTTCAGGAAAAGCACAGATGGCAAAGGTAGCAGCAATTTCCGCAGCAGATGAGTCTGTAGGTGAGATGGTTGCAGATGCAATGGAGAAGGTTTCTAAGGATGGTGTTATCACTATCGAGGAGTCCAAGACCATGAAGACAGAGCTGGATCTTGTAGAAGGTATGCAGTTTGACAGAGGATATGTATCTGCATACATGGCAACTGATATGGAGAAGATGGAAGCAGTTTTAGATAATCCATATATCCTGATTACCGATAAGAAGATTTCCAACATTCAGGAGATCCTTCCATTACTGGAGCAGATCGTTCAGGCAGGAGCAAAGCTGTTAATCATCGCTGAGGATATCGAGGGTGAGGCATTGACCACACTTATTGTAAACAAGTTAAGAGGAACCTTCCAGGTAGTAGGTGTAAAGGCTCCGGGTTATGGTGATCGCAGAAAGGAAATGCTGCAGGATATCGCAATTCTGACTGGCGGCACTGTAATTTCTTCTGATCTTGGCTACGAGTTAAAGGATACCACTATTGATATGCTTGGACGTGCAAAGTCTGTAAAGGTTCAGAAAGAGAACACAGTTATCGTAGATGGCTGCGGACAGAAGGCAGATATCGAGGCAAGAATTGGTCAGATTAAGGGTCAGCTCGCTGAGACTACATCAGAGTTTGACAAGGAAAAGCTGCAGGAGCGTCTTGCAAAGTTAGCAGGCGGAGTAGCAGTAATCCGTGTAGGTGCAGCAACTGAGACAGAAATGAAGGAATGCAAGCTGCGTATGGAAGATGCATTGAATGCAACAAGAGCAGCTGTAGAAGAGGGTATCGTTGCAGGTGGCGGTACTGCATATATTGAGGCATCCAAGAAGGTTGCCGAGTTGGTTGATTCCCTTGAGGGAGATGAGAAGACAGGTGCAAAGATCATCATGAAGGCACTTGAGGCTCCACTGTTCCATATCGCAAGCAACGCAGGTCTTGAGGGCGCTGTTATCATCAACAATGTCCGTGAGGCAAAAGATGGCGTAGGTTATGATGCTTATAATGAGACTTATGTAGATATGATCGAGGCAGGTATCCTTGATCCGGCAAAGGTAACAAGAAGCGCACTGCAGAATGCAACAAGCGTAGCTTCTACCTTACTGACAACAGAGTCTGTAGTAGCAAACATTAAAGAAGAAACCCCGGCAGCACCAGCAGGCGCAGGCATGGGCGGAATGATGTGATAAAACAGCTCATTCTAGCACGCGTTCAGAATAAAACATGCTTGCATGTTTTTTCTGAAGGTTGTGCTAGAAAGGAGCGCCGCCTCATAAGCAAAATAGCTGCGAAGCAGCGAGTAAGCCCGATAGGGCGATTTTGCGCATGAGACAGCGCGGGAGAGCTGGATACCAGGTTACAAAAAGACAGGGAGTACCCGTGCTTGCACGGGGGACTCCCTGTCTTTTTAGGAACCGCCCAAGCATGAGGATGAAGCGGTTTCGCGAAGCGAAGCTGTGGAATCCGAATGCTTGTAGGATTGCGAGAGCGAAGCGGAGCAATCCGTAGGTATTATCACAAAGTAGAGAGAAGTGGGAACCGCCAAATCCTAAGGAAAACAATCCGCCCAATAGTTTTCGAAAACAGCGCTTTGCTCTGCAAATCGACAGATTCCGCCCATTCCTTCGGTATCTTTCTACAAAAATTCCTTAAAAAAACAAAAAGTTGAAAAAAGGTCTTTTAAAATCCATCAAAGTAATATATAATAATTTAAATATCTCCCATGCCACAAGGCGGGATGAAAGGAGAGAAGGTATGAATAATGATATTTATGCCGAGTGGCTCGTAAAACGCAAGAAGTCTCCGCTTACGGTTCCATTTTATATTGGTATCGTTTTGCTGTTTCTGATTGGGTTTTATGTTAGTGTGATTAGTCCGTTTGGATTTGTCGCTCTGTTAGCCGCTGCCGCAGCAGCTTACTTTGGAAGTGCGCGTCTGCATGTTGAGTATGAATATGTATTTGTCACAAATGAGCTGGCAATTGACCGTATTCTTTCACAGCGCACACGCAAGCGTATGAAGAAGCTGGACATCCAGAAAATCGAAAAAATGGCTTCCATGAAGTCACATGAATTCGATTACATCAAAGGTAACAATCAGGTGAAGGTAGTAGACTTTTCATCAGGAAAGGCTGATGCCAACACCTACGGAATTGCTTATTCTGACGAGAATGGCAAGTTCGTATATGTTATCGAGCCAAATGATAATCTTCTCAAATGCATGAAGAGTGCCGCGCCGAGAAAGGTGATGATTGAGCAGAATATCACGGCAAAGAACTAATAACTTAAATACATTTTAAAGACAAAGAGAGAGGTATAGTAGACATGAGTCAGATTATTGGTGATGGCATCACGTTTGATGATGTCCTGTTGGTTCCTCAGTATTCTGAGGTAACTCCTAACATGATTGATTTAACAACGCATTTAACAAAAAAGATTCAGTTAAATATCCCGATGATGAGTGCTGGTATGGACACTGTTACAGAGCATCGTATGGCAATTGCCATTGCGCGTCAGGGTGGTATCGGTATTATCCACAAGAACATGTCTATTGAAGCACAGGCTGAGGAAGTTGATAAGGTAAAGCGTTCTGAGTATGGCGTTATTACAGATCCGTTCTACCTTTCCCCGGAGCATACTCTCGAGGATGCCAATGCACTGATGGCAAAGTTCCGCATCTCAGGTGTGCCGATCACTGAGGGCAGAAAGCTTGTCGGCATTATCACAAACCGTGATTTAAAGTTCGAAGAGGATTTCTCCCGTAAAATTCGTGAAGTCATGACAAGCAAGAATCTTGTAACTGCAAAAGAGGGTGTTACCCTTGCAGAAGCAAAGAAGATTCTGGCTAAGGCAAGAGTAGAGAAGCTTCCAATCGTTGATGATGATTTCAACTTAAAGGGTCTAATCACCATTAAGGATATTGAGAAGCAGATCAAGTATCCGCTGTCTGCAAAGGACGAGCAGGGACGTCTTCTGTGTGGTGCAGCTGTCGGTATCACAAAGAATGTTATGGATCGTGTAACAGCTCTCGTAAATGCAAAGGTAGATTGTATCGTAATCGATTCTGCACATGGTCATTCTAAGAACATCATCACTACCTTAAAGGAGATCAAGGCAGCTTATCCTGATCTGCAGGTTATCGTTGGTAACGTAGCAACAGGAGAGGCAACAAAGGCACTGATCGAGGCAGGAGCAGATGCTGTTAAGATTGGTATTGGACCAGGTTCTATTTGTACCACACGTGTGGTTGCTGGTATTGGTGTTCCGCAGGTTTCTGCTGTTATGGACTGCTATGAGGCTGCAAAGCCATATGGTGTGCCGATCATCGCAGATGGCGGTATCAAGTATTCTGGTGATATGACAAAGGCTTTAGCTGCAGGTGCAAGTGTCTGCATGATGGGAAGTATGTTTGCAGGCTGTGACGAGGCACCGGGTGAGTTTGAGCTGTATCAGGGAAGAAAGTATAAGGTTTACCGTGGAATGGGTTCCATTGCTGCTATGGAGAATGGTTCTAAGGATCGTTACTTCCAGACAGAGGCAAAGAAGCTTGTTCCGGAAGGTGTAGAAGGACGTGTTGCATACAAGGGAACAGTAGAAGATACCATCTTCCAGTTAGTTGGTGGTATTCGTTCCGGTATGGGCTACTGTGGTGCAAAGAATATCAAGACACTGCAGGAGACTGGCAAGTTCGTTAAGATCAGTGCCGCTTCTTTAAAGGAAAGTCATCCGCATGATATTCAGATCACCAAAGAGGCACCAAACTACAGCAGCGTAAGCTTATAATCTATCGGAATTAGTATTTATAATACAGAAAGTGTACAAAAGAAGAAAACATACACAAGGCTGCCGTGAAAACGGCGGCCTTGCTGCGTGTTTGGGGAATTAAATAATTATTTAATCATCGAATTATACTGATGATAAGTATATTAAGTATATATGGAAGGAAAACAAAATGCGAAAATTAACAGGTAAATGCAAATGGATATTGGCTGTTTTGCTTGTGACAGTATCTATGGCTGCTGGTTGTAATAAAGTAAAAGATATAAATGCAGATGTGTCTGATCCATCAGAAGCATCACACAAAATTTCAGTTGTCGCAACGGTATTTCCCTATTATGATTTTGCCAGAGCAATTGGAGGAGAATATTTGGATGTGACACTGCTACTGCCGCCTGGACGCGACAGCCACAGTTTTGAACCTACAGCACAGGATCTTCTTGCGCTTCAGTCGGCTGATATTTTTCTTTACAATGGCGGTGAGATGGAAACGTGGGTAGAAGAGGTGTTAGAAGCAGTTCCGCGCAGTCATGGAATCACCTTTCAGGGAATAGAGACAGTAGATCTGCTCGAAGAGGCGCATACAAAAAGTATGAAAACAACAGGTCATTCACATGACCACGATGAAGAAGAGGAGCATGATCATGATGAAGAAGATGAACATCATCATGATGAATATGATGAGCATATATGGACTTCACTTGAAAATGCGCAGCTTCTTGTATCAGCTATTGAGGAGATTTTTTGTGAGGCAGATCCTGAGCACGAGAAACAGTTTCGCGATAATGCAGCGGCTTATCGCGAACAGATTGCAGATGTGCAGTCTGAAATAGAGGAAATTGTAGACAATGCACGTGTGAAGAAAATTCTATTTGCTGATCGATTCCCATTTTTATATTTTACACAGGAATTTGGTTTGGATTATGATGCTGCATTTGCTGGTTGCGCCGGAGATACGGAGCCGTCAGCTAGAGTCATAGCATCTTTAATAGAAGAGATACAATCTGAAAATATAAAAGCAATTTATCATGTTGAGATGGGAAATACAAAGACAGCTCAGATGATACAGGAAGCAACAGGCGTTGAGATATTAGAACTTCATTCATGCCATACTGTGACTTCAAAGCAGCTGCAGGAAGGTGTGACTTATGTGGAGTTGATGAGACAAAATGCAGAAAATTTAAAGAAAGGATTACAGTAAAATGCTGTTTGAATGTAAAAAAGTATCATTTGGATACGAAAACCAGCAGGTCATTAAAGATCTGTCATTTCAGGTTCAGGAAGGTGAGTATGTTTGTGTGGTAGGAGAAAATGGCTCTGGAAAATCCACATTGATAAAAGGTTTACTAGGTCTGATTCCGGCAGGAAGCGGTCAGGTAAATTATGGAAAGGAAATTTCAAACCATGTAATTGGATATCTGCCGCAGCAGACAAGCTCACAAAAAGATTTCCCGGCAACTGTCTGGGAGGTGATTTTATCAGGCTGTCTAAGTACAAGAAAAGGCCGCTTTTTCTATTCAAAAGAAGATAAGGAAAAGGCAAGAAGACAGATGCGTCATCTTGAACTTGAAAATTTGGCATCAAGATCATTTGGTGAATTATCAGGAGGTCAGCAGCAGCGCGTGCTGATTGCAAGAGCGCTTTGTGCAACGGAAAGTCTTTTGATTTTAGATGAGCCAGTCACAGGACTTGATCCAACAGTTACGCGTGAACTGTATGAGATTTTGGAAAAGCTTAACAAAAAAGAGCATACGGCTATTGTTATGGTAACACATGATATTGCAGGAGCACTTCCATATGCAGATAAAGTTCTTCATATTGGTCCGCAAGGCTACTTTTTTGGAACGCGCAGAGAGTACTGTGCAAGTGAAGAGGGAAAGCGTATGCTTGGAACGGCTTTCAGAGAGGAAGAAGAAAAATGAATCTGATTATTACGATGTTTCAATATCCATTTATTCAAAGAGCACTGATAGTAGGTGTGCTTGTGTCGCTTTGTGCGGCGCTTCTTGGTGTATGCCTTGTGCTTAAACATTATTCTATGATTGGAGATGGTCTGTCCCATGTGTCATTTGGGGCTTTATCAGTTGCAGTTGCATTAGGTGTATCTCCGCTTTGGATTTCTATTCCGATTGTTATTATTGCCTCCTTTTGTCTGCTTAGGATTCGTGAGAACGCGCATATGAAAAATGATGCGGCCATTGCCGTAGTATCTTCATCAGCACTTGCAATAGGCATCACAGTCACAGCTTTGACAACTGGTATCAACACAGATGTTTCAAGCTACATGTTTGGAAGTATTCTCGTTATGAATGAGCAGGATGTCATGATAAGTATAGTTTTATGTGTTATTGTTTTGGCACTGTTTATTTTATTTTACAGCCGTATTTTTTCTATTACATTTGATGAGAATTTTTCAAAGGCATCTGGCATTCCTGTTGGCCGTTTTAATGCACTTTTGTCTGTTCTTACAGCAGTGACGATCACCCTTGGCATGCGAATGATGGGAGCAATGCTGATTTCAAGCCTTATTATTTTTCCGGCACTTATAGCAATGCGTCTTCAAAGAAGCTTTAGCGGTGTTATTATTGCAGCAGCAATCACAGCAGTAATAGACTTCTTACTTGGCCTAGTGATTTCATTTTTACTTTCCACACCGACTGGTGCAAGCATTGTGCTTGTAAATCTTTGTGTACTATTGATTGTGACTGCAATCCAGAAAATTCGTGGAAAATAATAAAAGGCGCCGAGGCGCCTTTTTCATGTGCTTTTATAATTATCTGGCCTGAAACGTTGCACATTCTGTATGATTGCCTGATTGTGTATTCATTCCATTGATTGCCACTGATTCTGCCTGACATAAATGGTTTTCATTGTGGATACACTGAACAGCATTGCAGCCAATTTTTAAAGCAGGATTTGGTGTCTGTGTGCTGTTTTTAAAAGAATCGGAAGTTTTTTGGTCAAAGCTTGCACAGCATGTGCAGCCGCATGAGCAGTCATTCTTTGAGTCTGTATTAACAAGAATTTCTGATTTGCAGCAGCAGTGATCGTCGTTATGCTTACATTCTGTAACGGTACAGGTACAATTTGTCATAATAGAAATCTCCTTATAAATTTGTGTGAGACTTTCATCTGGATACTGATTACCGAAAAAATGGCATTTCAATTCATTCCAAATAAAAGCTTATGGACAGTATCTGCAAAAAAAGAAAAAACATGCGAAAAAAAGAAAAAACAGCTTGCTTTTTTGTGAGCAATATGATAAAGTATTTCTGTTGTGATTTTAGAGATGGTCCGCTGTTACTGCGTGTATTATGAACATCCGTATTAGTATAAGGAGGCACACTATGAGTGGCATTATTGAAAGCATTGAGAAGGCTCAGTTAAAGGAGCATGTTGATCAGTTTAACGTAGGCGATACCGTAAGAGTATACGCTAAGATCCGCGAGGGTGAGAAGGAAAGAATCCAGATGTTCGAGGGTACTGTTTTAAAGAGACAGAACGGCGGAATCCGTGAGACCTTCACTGTAAGAAAGTCATCCAACGGTGTTGGTGTAGAGAAGACCTGGCCGGTACACTCTCCAGCAGTAGAGAGAATCGAAGTTGTACGCAAGGGTAAGGTACGCAGAGCAAAGCTGAACTACTTAAGACAGAGAGTAGGAAAGAGCGCTAAGGTTAAGGAAATCGTAAAGTAATAACGAACCTATACAAAGGAGGGGCCTATACAATATGTATGACCTCTCCTTTTTGACTTTAAGAGAGACGGTCAGTTAGATTTTGTTTGGGATTAAATAGAGGTACAGATAGATGAAAGCAGTATCGTTGGGAAAACAAAAGAAAAAGAGCCTGCCGTGGCGTATTGTGAGCGGATTGGCAAATACAGCGCTTCTAATTATACTGGCGCTGTTTGTTTATCTGTTTTTGGCATTTCCAATGCAGATGAAGGGTCATTCTATGGAACCGGCAGTCGCAGAAAAAAGTCTGCTGTTACTAAATAAAATACAGTATCGTTTTGTTTCACCGAAGCAGTTTGATGTAATTGCATTTCAGATCAAAGACAGCGATGAGCTTCAAATCAAGCGTATCATTGCATGTCCGGGTGATCGCATAAGCATTAAAGAAGGAATGATTTATATAAATGGAACTTTGTGTGAGCAGGCGAATGAATATAGTAAGGATCTGATCTATGCAGGAACAGCTTCAGATGAACTGACAGTTGGAGAAAACGAATATTTTGTTTTGGGAGATAATGCAGTTTATAGTGAAGACAGCAGATCAGAAGATATTGGTATGGTATCAAAGGATCAGATTGTGGGAAAGGTTTGGTTTGTGGGAGAGTCATTTCTTTCATTCCATCTTTTATAGAGAATTGGATTGACCGCAAACAGCAAAATGAGTTATACTGAAAACAGCGAAGCTGTTCAGAAAGAAAAGAAAGGTTTGATAAACTATGCAGATACAGTGGTATCCGGGACATATGACAAAGGCACGCCGTGCTATGCAGGAGGATCTGAAATTAGTTGATCTTGTTATGGAACTAACAGATGCGAGAGCACCTTTGGCAGGACGAAATCCCGATATTGATAAACTTGCAGCTGGAAAAGCAAGAATGATTTTTTTGAACAAGGCAGATTTGGCAGATGATCAGGCGACACTTGCCTGGATGGATTATTTTAGAAAGAAGGGCATCACACCAATTCGTCTTGATGCAAGAAAAACAAATTTCAAAAAAGCTGTCGTTGATGGTGTGAAAATTGCATGTCAGGAAAAGATTGAGCGTGATCGCCGCAAGGGAATTTTAAATCGTCCGATCCGCGCCATGGTTGTAGGTATTCCTAATGTAGGAAAATCTACATTTATTAATTCACTTGCAGGAAAGACAGCTGCAAAGACAGGAAATAAGCCAGGTGTTACGCGTGGAAACCAGTGGATCAAGATCGGCAAACAGCTTGAGCTTCTTGATACGCCAGGTATTTTGTGGCCTAAGTTTGATTATGAGGCAATCGGAATGAAGCTTGCCTGTGTGGGTTCAATCAGCGATGAAGTACTTAATATGCAGGAAATTGCCTACCATTTGCTTTCATATGGAAAGGCGAATTACAATCAGCTGTTTGAAGCACGCTACGGGGCAGTGCCGCAGCCAGATGATGAGCGCGACAATGAAATAGTACTCTGGATGGAAAATATTGCCAGACAGAGAGGGTGTTTAAAGAGGGGTGCAGAGACTGATTTTGATAAGGTATCTGCGCAGATTACTGATGATTTTAGAAGCGGCCGCATTGGAAAGGTTTCGCTTGAGGTGCCTAAGAAGGCATAAGCAGTCAGAACAATGTTTTGCTGCAAAAAAACGAAGGATAAGACAGGATAAAGAACATGGATGGGAAACAAAAGTCAGTTGCTGCGATTACGCAGGAACTTCAAAATTGCAGCGAAGAGGCACTGATTGCACTTTGCAGCAATCTGCGTACAGACCCAAGAAAAAGTGTGCAGCTTCTTGCAGAAAAGGCTATGAAGCGCTTGGAAAAGGAAAAAAAGGAGCTTGAGCGTGTTCAGGGGATGATCGACTTTGAACGTGAGATTGCAGGCAGCACAATATACTGCGGAATTGACGAGGCCGGACGAGGACCGCTTGCGGGACCAGTTGTGGCGGCAGCTGTCATTATGCCGCGTGATGGAAAAATTCCGTATGTCAACGACTCAAAGCAGGTCTCAGAAAAGAAAAGAGAACAGCTTTACGAGCAGATTTTAAAGGAAGCAGTATCCTATGGAGTAGGAATTGTCGATGCAAAAAGAATTGATGAAATCAATATTTTGCAGGCAACATATGAAGCGATGCGCGAGGCGGTCAGCCAACTTACGCTGCCGCTTGGTCATGTGCTTGCAGATGCAGTGCGTATTCCTAAGCTTACCGTGGCACAGACACCGATTATAAAGGGAGATGCAAAATGTTATTCAATTGCAGCTGCCAGTATTATCGCAAAGGTAACGAGAGACCGTATCATGCGTGAGTATGATCGAATTTATCCGGGATATGGCTTTTCAGACAATAAGGGATATGGAAGTGCAGCTCATATTGAAACGTTAAAGAAAAAAGGACCTGTGCCGATCCACAGAAGAACCTTTATCAGTGCCTTTTGGCAGGGAGAACAGGATTGAATAAACGCCAGATCGGAAGCGTGTATGAATTAAAAGCTTCAGATTATCTGACAAAGAAAGGGTATCAGATAATAGAACGCAATTATCGGTGCAGAATCGGAGAGATTGACATAATTGCAATAGAGCGAGATTGCCTGTGCTTTATTGAGGTGAAATACCGTAAAAATGAAAAGACAGGCGATCCGTTAGAGGCAGTCGATAAACGAAAACAGCAAAAAATTATTCGGACAGCGCAGTATTATTTGCTTACACATTCAAAATATCAAAGTGTTAAATGCCGCTTTGATGCAGTGGGAATACTGGGAGAAGAAATTCGGCTTGTCAGGGATGCATTTCTTTGCTGATAGATCAGTACGTGTAAAAAGGAGATCAAAATATGATGCTCATTCGAAAAGGTACGGGAGAAGACCCGCGGTTAATTGAAAAAGATAAAGTTCCTTATTTGGAATTTGAAGCATTGAAAAAGCAGTCCTGGCTGACACATGCCTTCTCTACAAGACTTGGCGGTGTGAGCAGTGGCTGCTTTGCGTCTATGAACCTGGGTTTTGGACGCGGAGAAGAAGATAAAATTGTTGCAGAGAATTATAAAAGGCTTGGAGACGCAGTGGGTTTTGACTGGAAAAAAGTGGTCTTGTCCCATCAGACTCACACTACAAATGTACGCCTTGTGACAGAAAAAGATGCCGGAAAGGGAACGGTAAGAGAACGCGATTACACAGATGTGGATGGATTAATTACAAATGAGCCTGGGCTGCCGCTTGTAACATTTTATGCTGATTGTGTGCCGCTTTATTTTGCAGATTCTAAAAATAAGGCAATTGGATTATCACATTCCGGATGGCGCGGCACCGTGGGACGCATGGGTGAAAAAACACTAAAAGCGATGAATAAAGCGTTTGGCACACAGCCACAGAATGTGATAGCAGCCATCGGACCGAGTATATGCGGTGATTGCTTTGAGGTAGGACCAGAGGTAGTAGAGGAATTTGCAAAAACATTTTCAAAAAAACAGATGGAAGCAATATGTCATGCAGGACGAAATGACAGAAGCTATCTTGATCTGTGGCGGGCAAACCGCATAATTTTAGAGGAGGCTGGCGTGCAGCCGCAAAATATCAGTGTAACAAATATTTGTACCAGATGTAACCCAGATCTTTTGTACTCTCATAGAATTATGGGGGCGCAAAGAGGTAATTTGGCAGCAATTTTAATGATAAGGGAATAAAAAGCAAAAAGTACAGCTGATTTCTCATGACAAAAAGAAAGGGGCAGCTATGAAAAGACAAATGAAATGGGCGGCAGCATCATTGATATGCAGTCTTATTATACAGTGTATGCCGGCAGCGGCAGATCAAAAGACACAGGAAGCATTTGATGCTTATTTAGACAGAATTTATGCACAATGGATCAGTGAAAATCCATTTCAAATTCACTTTTATCTTGAGCATCCAGAAAATTATGGCATTGAACTAAGTTCATATACATTGATGGATTACAGTGAGTATGATGAGGAAGCAATTGAAGCATATGAAAAGCAGCAGGAGGAAGACCTTAAGGAATTGAGGTCATTTGATAAGACACAACTGACAAGACAACAGCAGATCTTGTATGATAAGCTTATGGTACAGATTGACCTGAATGAGAAGTATACGGATATGTTTGACTTTTCTTCACTTATTGGCGGGTCAAATGGAATTGTTAATTCTCTTGCTAATGATTTTCAAAATTATTTGTTTATTGAAAAGAAGGATGTAGAAGAATATTTAAAATTTTTGCAGGATATTCCGAATTATATTGATTATGCAATTGATTATACAAATGAGTATGCAGAATATGATCTAGTCCCGTCAAAGTATATGCTGCAGGTTAATAGTGAGGCAATTGATGAGCTTGTCGGCAAAAACACAAATGTTTTTATTGAGGGTTTCGAAAAAAAGCTTGACGAGGCTGCATTTCTTTCTGATGAAGAACGTGCGAATTTTAAGGCAAAAAACAAAGAACTGGTAGAGCAGATTGTAAATCCGGCATTTGCAAAGCTTAAACAGCAGCTTTCACAGTGGCAGGAAACATTTGACGAGTGGGAAGGCTTTGCTGAATATGCTGAGGGCGAGGATTATTATAATTATCTAATTGAAACATATGCAGGTGTTTCTATGGATGCCGAGGAATTGTTTGATTATATGTATGACAAGCTTGATGATTGTGAGGAACGATTCTCAGAGCTGTTAGAGGATGATGAAATATATGAAGGCTATATGAATTCAGAGTATGGCTTTGAAAAAAGAACACCATCTGAGATTTTAGATGCGCTTCGTGTTTATACAAAGGAAAATTTTGCACCGATTGCAGATCCTGGTTATCAGGTAGAGGAGCTTCCAACTGCTCTTCGAAGCGATGGCGTACTGGCATATTATCTGACATCTCAGGAGGATCATGACGATGTTAATCAGATTTGCTTAAATCCAGATGCGCTTGGCACGGATCTTGGAGTTTTGTATGAAACGCTGGCGCATGAAGGTTATCCTGGTCATCTGTACTTTTTTAATTATGTAAAACAGCAGGGTTGGCATCCGATCAATTTCTTTGTGTCAAATATTGGCTTTGAGGAGGGATGGGCAGAATATGCAGCGCGCCTTTCACTAGATAGCTGGGGACTTGATCCAGATATGATGGAAGTTATTTTTCTGGATCAAGAGTTTAGTTATCTGTTAATGGGTTTGTCTGATATTGGAATCAATTATGGCGGATGGACAGTTGATGATGTATATGACCTGTGGGAAACTTACTTCTATCTTGACAGCGCAGAAGATGTGCGTGATGTATATGATGCGTGTATGGCAGAGCCAGGTACAATTCTTAGCTATTCAATCGGCTATTATCAGATATGCGATCTGGAAGAAGAGGTAAAGGAGATGCTTGGTGAATCATTTGATCATAATGAATTTGTGACAGAACTTTTGTCAGTTGGCGGTGCATCATTTGATATTACAAGGTCATATATCATGGAGTGGGCTAACGAAAAGTTACACGGATAATCCAATATCTATAGCCAAGCCACCTTCGGGACTTGCCGCAAAAAAGCCTTGACAAACAGAAACGTAAGTGTTACACTTGCAATATACGAAAGCAAAAATAACAATGAAAAGAGGAATACAAAAAATGGAAGAAAAAGAGACTCGCTTTGACCGTTCAACAGAGCGCAGTGAATGTTTGATTGCCGAGTATAAGAAACTTCGTAAGGATGAGGCAAAGATGAGCCAGAAATCACTTGAGGATATCACAGGTGTTCCGCGTCAGATGATTATCCGTTACGAAAAAGGAAAAATTATGCCGACCGTTCGTGCTATGAATCGTCTTCTTGAGCCGCTTGGCTATCAGCTTGGAATTGTTCCACTGAAAAAAGAAGACAGCGAGGACACACAGTAATTACAGGCATAGGAAATTTATATACATAAGATAAAAAGCATCTAGCAAAACTAACTGATCCGTATAAAAACGGTGGTTGTCTGCAGATGCTTTTTTGGTACATACAAAGGAGGAGAAAAAAGAAAAAGAAAAGGAGAATTTTATGGTACTAAAACAAAGAAAAACAGTATTGATTGTATCGGCACTGTTGACAGCACAAATGGTCATGCAGGAAGCAGTACAGGCATTTGAAGAAGTCTCGCAGCCTGAAGTGCAAATTACAGAAACAGCACAGGAAGGTGAACTTGTCAGTCAGTCAGATGGGGATGATATCTGGACGGAAACTTATACATATGTGTCTGATACAAACACGCCTCATGCTTTTGCCGAAACAGTTGAAAAGCAAGGCGATTGGTATGCGATGAAGGATGTAGAGTATCAGGTGACAGAGCTGACGACACAGCTGATACAAAAAAGCGAAGCAATGTGGGCATATGCATCGTATGAGCCGGAGCAGGAAATAGAAGAAGCAGGAATCCACTATACGTTGACATCACTTTCCAAAGATGAATGGATGCAGACAGATCGTCTGAAAAATGTGACGAAATACTTAAGCTGTCAGGAAGGGCAGGAAGTTTCGGAAACGCTTGATGTAGAGACAGCAGATGAAGTGACAGGAGAAGCTCTTTATGGAACAATTGGAAGAATTGAGTTAAAAGAGGATGGCGCAGATTGGAAGGAAGGTGCTCTTGAGGAGTGGGATATTTACAGCTGGAATGGAGAGTCTTGGGTTTATCAAAGAAACGATGAATGTTTTTACGCGACAGAAGAAAGTCCATGGTTTGAAGGCTATGAGGCGGTATTTATGCAGGAGCATCATTTAGATGGTGCATTTAATCAGATCACGTCAATAGAATGGTATGGAGATGGCTGGCAGGACGAGGAAGGAAACTGGAAGAGAAGTGTCAGGATAACAGGAAACAAAATGGTACCGCGATATCAGGCAATTTATTCAGGAGACGTGGCGCAGCCTGATCTGCCAATGGTGTGTTATAAAGCGCAGTATACGTCTGATCCGCAGGGCTATCTTATAACAGCAGATGTAACGTATGAAAAAATGCAAGAAGAAGCAGTGCAGGAAGAAGAAAATGCAGATGAGTCAATATTAAAGTCAATATCAGAAGAACTTATAAAAACATTGCAGCAGAATAAAACAAATGAAAAATTCTGGTATTTACTTTTAGCGGCACTTATGGCTGTCAGTGTAGGCTTGCAGACAGCAGTGATTTTTGTGCTGGCATTTCGTGAGCGGTAACATAAAAATTAAAAAAAATAAAAAAGTGGTTGACAACAGCCTTGCAGTGTGATATTATAATCAGCGTTGCAAGGCTTGTTGGTCAAGGGGTTAAGACGTCGCCCTCTCACGGCGAAAAC
>NZ_JAXWCK010000061.1:0-36120 GCF_037349415.1 Anthropogastromicrobium sp. | reverse complement strand
ATGATGCTGCCAGAATCTAAGGAATCCCACGGTTTTAACCGTGGGAGTATGTCAAGTTCTCGATTTCAAAACCTTTCTTTTGTTCTTCGCAGAAAAGCGATGCTTTCTCTAAAATCAATGTTTCCAATGATTTGACTTGATCGTCTTCTTCTTCATGATAAAACCATCCTGGACGAATACTTGTATTAACCTCTGCCGGATACCAGATAAGCTCCTTCTCATCCTTTATCAGCTCATAGCTTCCCAAATCCTGATCTGACGCACGGACAATGCGCTCTCTAAACTGCGTATCATCCTGCTTTTGGCTGTTTTCCTGAATCTGGTTCGCACACATGAATACAGGTATTGGGCTGCTGTCTTCTTATAACTTCATCTTGCCTTTCCCTTCTTTTTCTTTTCTTCATACATGATCTTGTCTGCCTTTTCAAGCACCATTGGAATTGAAAGCTCGTCTGTACATAACACAAGCTGGCATCCAACCGACATATCAATTGCGAACTTATTTTTTCCTTGTGCATTATACATGGCAATCTCTTTTTGCACAGTCTCCATCAATTCAATTGCACGCGTTTCATCGCCAATCATCATGAGTGCAAATTCATCACCGCCAAGGCGTCCTGCTATACCATGTACTCCGGCAGCTTTCTTTAAAATATCTGCACAGGCACAAATTGCAATATCTCCTGCTGCGTGACCATAATTATCATTGATTTGTTTTAATCCATCCATATCAGCAAACAGAATAATTGCTTTTCTATTTTTATAAATACGATTCATTTTCATTGCCTGTTCCATAAAGCCACGGCGATTTTTAATCTGAGTCAGCTCATCTCGCTCTGACACAAAATTTAAAATTTCATTTTTGCTTCGAAGCTCCTCAAGCAAAAGCTCGCGCTCGCGCTGAACAGACAAACGCTTTTTTTCTGCATGATACGCCATCAGCGCATTTGCCATTTGAATACTGATCAAATAGACCATGTCCACTTCCTCTGGTGTAATCTCAACACTTAACACACCATACTGCGTTGAGCCAGACTGAAGGCAAAATACACTCGGCTGATGCTGATAGCGTACACTTCCTTCATCATAAAATCCGCATTCTTCTAAAGAGACCTCATTTTTATATTCATCAAATACCTCTACGCGTTCTCCATCCTGACACGCAACCAGATAAATCGTATTTGGAAATTCCCAGCCCTTTTCTATATTATATTCAACTGGATTTCTAAAGACATAAAGCTGCGCCGTTTTAACGCCAAAAAAGGACATTGGCGTTAATGCATTTTTAAGAAATTTCTCACGATCCTGCAATGCAATAAGCATGTTTCTGGAGATCATAGGAACCATCCATGTTTTTTGACGATATACTGTATTTCTTTGTTTTTCATAGACAAATTTTTGCCCCATGTTTTCAATTTGATCAAAACCTGAAAACTGCTTACATGTACAGCCACATGATTCACGAACACATACCTTCGCTGGTATCACAATATTTTTCCCATGACCGCTTCGCGCCAGCTCAAGTGCACTATAAACAGCCATATATCCTGACCGTTCAGAATCCTGATGAATTGTCGTGATTGGCACTGGCACGTGACGAATACGCTCCCAGTCATCAAAACCAGTAACAGCAATATCATTTCCAATATGAAGTCCACGCTTTTCACATTCCTGATAAGCAGTCAGTGCCATCACATCATTAGCACATACTATTGCCTGAAGATTAGGGATTCGATCTAACAGTGCATTTACCTGTGTCTGTACACACTCTGAAAAATCGCCTGTTTCAATGTGGCTTTCATCCATTGGCAGATCATATTTTTTCATAACATCTAAAAATGCTCTTTTTCGCTGGCCGGCATCTGTATTTCCAGGCGGTCCTGCCAAAAAAGCAAAATTATGATACCCATGATCACGCACTAAATGTTCCACTAATTCATACATTCCATTATAATTATCGACAATAATAGAAGTCCAATTAGGTCTGTTGGTCTGCTCATTTATGAGCACACATGGAACATTGCGAAAATATTCCAGATACTGCTTTCCGTAATCACTCTTCATAAAAATGCTCATCATGCCATATGTCATAATTAAGACATCTGCTTTGACATATCTCGCATAATCATAAATTGCACTTTTTTGATAATCCCATCCTATGGATGTATCAGGTGGATACAGCTGCGCTGTATAAGGACTGCTCACATTCATAAAATACATTAACTGCACATCGCACTCCTTTGATGCCTGGTCAATTCCCTTCATAATGTTGATTGCGTGCGGTGAGTTAGCATTGCCAATCACAACCCCTATTTTACAGCGCTCCTGCATTTTTATCCCTCCTTTTTTGAGCCAATAGTCTTGTTTCTATAAAAATCAAAATTTACTTCATCATTTCTGCATCTTTTTTCGCCTTTTCCACAGCTGCCACAAGATTATCCCCGGCACGCTCCATCGCATCAAAGACTTCCTTTTGCTCATCTTTACGTCCTGCTGCCATGCTTGTTCCTGTCAAAATGGCTGTATGCTCATCTGGTGTAAAGTCTTCTTCATCCTGCACATCAATCGCGAAAGTGAGAGGATCTAGCTTGCTCAATTCTCTTGCGATAAAATGTGCAAACAAAAATGAGCCATACTCGTTTGTGTGTGTCATATCTCCCGGGTGGAAATAGACACGACTAGCCTCTTTTCCATTTTTCTTGATCAGATCTGCCGCATATTTATGAAGGTCAATTACAGGCACACCAGTCTCTTCCCCTACCTCAAAAACAGCCTGTGCATGCTCTGCTAAAAGATCATTGTAGGTGCCGTCATCCTTCCAGGTATTGCGCGCAAGCGGTGTTACAAGAATCGGGACTCCGCACAGTCCACGAATCTCATTTACATAATTCATCAAATTTTCTTTATAACCTGTCTGTGCCTGCAAATGTGCCAGTTTCTGATCGTTGTGGCCAAACTGAAACAAGCAAAAATCGCCCGGACGAATATACTTCTTTACGATATCGTAGTGTCCCTCATTGCGAAAGGTTTCTGTGGTAAGTCCGCTGTGCGCCTGATTATCAATAGCTGTACTTTCTCCGATAAAATACGCAAGGCACTGTCCCCATGAACTGTAGCATCCGCCCGGCATATATGGCTTTGGACAAGTCTGATCAGTAACTGTGGAATCTCCTGCCAGATAGATTGCCGGAATTTTTGTCTTTGCAGAAAGCTTCTCTGCTGCCATGCCAACACTCTTTAATTTCGTCAGATCCTCACATGCCACTGAAAAGCCAATCTTTGTGATCGTCATGCACTCGCTGTGAAAACGCGGGATCATCTCACCAAAATGCAGATAAAGTGTTCCCTCAATCACCTCTCCTGCCTTTCTTTTTCCAAGACGCAATAGCTGCTTTCTTCCTGCAAATACAAATAGCTGCTCTATTTCTTTGGCAGTCTCTATTTTATATGTGATGTAATAAATGCCCTCGCCATCTGCATCAGCATAGTAATCAGCTACCTGCAATCCCTGTGCGTTTTCGCTTCCCTCACTGCCTTCCTCAAAGCCGTCACCAAGCTCAGGAATATAGTCTGCCGCCTTAGTATCCAGCGTATGTATCATAATCGTTATATCTCCTCTTATTTTCATATTTCACAGCATCTTGACCGTTTTTATATCGGTTTTAGCGCTCTGATTTGTGTGTTTTTCCAGTTTTGTTTATATAATACTCCCTTTTTATAATTCTTGCAACCTTTTTGTAGGCTATCTTTTGCAAAGCCATTCGGTGCAATGGTTTCGTCGTCGGACCAGTTTTGTTACAGTTCACTGGACGCCCATTCGAAAAAAAGACAGGTATCAACTTCTGTCAATACCTGTCTCTATTATTATCAGTTCGTAATCTTTATGCAACGACAATCTTCTTAAAGTTCTTCTTACCCTTCTTAATCACGAGTCCTTCTGCCGGGATCTCATTTGCTGCAAAGCTCATGCGGATATCTGTTACCTTCTCATCGTTTGCACTGACACCACCCTGCTCTACTGCACGGCGCGCCTCTGAACGTGACTTAGCAAGACCTGCCTTTACAAGAAGACTTAAGATATCAAGCTTCTCACCTTCACCTTCTGCAAAATCAGCTGCGCTAAGCTCAACTGCAGGAATCTCTGCTGCATTTCCTGCACCAAACAATGCCTTTGCTGCGCTCTCAGCCTTCTTTGCTTCTTCCTCACCGTGAACAAGCTTTGTCAACTCAAATGCTAAGATTTCCTTTGCCTTATTTAACTGGCTTCCTTCCCACTTATCCATCTCATCGATCTGCTCAAGCGGAAGGAATGTCAGCATACGGATACACTTTAAAACGTCTGCATCAGCAACGTTTCTCCAGTACTGGTAGAAGTCGTATGGGCTTGTCTTCTCTGGATCCAGCCATACAGCACCTGAAACAGTCTTACCCATCTTCTTACCCTCGGAGTTTAACAGCAGCGTGATGGTCATTGCACCTGCGTCCTCTCCCAGCTTACGACGGATCAGCTCGGTACCTCCTAACATGTTGGACCACTGGTCATCACCACCAAACTGAAGGTTGCAGCCGTATTTCTGGAACAGCATATAGAAGTCGTAGCTCTGCATAATCATGTAGTTAAACTCTAAGAAGCTTAATCCACGCTCCATTCTCTGCTTGTAGCACTCAGCTGTCAGCATTCTGTTTACGCTAAAATGCGGTCCAACCTCTCTGAGTACATCAATATAGTTTAAATTTAACAGCCAGTCTGCATTATTAACAAGCAGTGCCTTGCCATCAGAGAAATCAATAAAACGTGCCATCTGCTTCTTGAAGCACTCTACATTATGCTCGATTGTCTCCTTTGTCATCATCTTTCTCATATCGGTCTTTCCAGACGGATCTCCGATCATTGCAGTACCGCCACCAATCAGTGCAATCGGCTTGTTTCCTGCCATCTGAAGTCTCTTCATTAAGCACAGTGCCATGAAGTGACCTACATGAAGGCTGTCTGCTGTCGGGTCGAATCCGATGTAAAATACAGCCTTTCCATTATTAACGAGATCGCGGATACGCTCCTCATCTGTTACCTGGGCAATCAGCCCTCTTGCTACTAATTCTTCGTAAACCTGCATGATTTTTTCTCCTTTTCTGCGCTTTTATTACTTTCGCCTGAGAACTTTTCTAAATACAAAGCCCCCGTCCTAACAAAAGGACGAGGGCGAAATCTCGTGGTACCACCTTTCTTCACAGTCTGCTCACACAAACTGCCTTTCAAGTACACGCATCCTGTAAAAATAATCCAGTCAATCTGCGAATACTCTGACAAGATAACGGCTGCCACGCCGCTGCAGTCTACTTTTGCAAAATCGCAAGTTCGGTGCAGAGCTCAGAGAGGTATTCCTTATAAGCTTCCCCTGCGCCTCTCACCTACCGGCTGCTCTCTGTTGGTTTCCCTTATCAGTACTTGTTCTCCTCAACGCTGATACACAGAGTATAACAATGTGATTAAAAAATGTCAAGTCATTATTTTTACTATCTTGACTCCGTTAGCTTTTTTCTTTTAAAATATCCAATTACGCTTTTTTTATTTCTTAGAAATATCCATTCCGAAGTACTTCTCAGACAGCTCGGTCAGTGTGCCATCCTTTGCCATCTCATCAAGTGCATCATTTACAGCCTCTAAAAGAGTAACGGTATCATCACCCTTACGAATCGGAATTGCGATCTCCTCTACCTGATCGGAGTAGGTTGCAATCTTGACATCTGCTTCCGGATGCTCTTTCTTGTAATCGTTAAATACAACTTCTGCATTAAGTGTTGCATCAATACGCTTGGAAAGTAACAGCTCGATGGTCTGATTCAAATCATCAACACCGGTAACAGTTGCACCATATGCCTCTGCCTGTGCTGCATAGGTACTAGAAATGGTATTTGCAGTCTTCTTTCCATTTAAATCTTCCATAGAAGAAATCTCATCGTAGTCACCGCGAACGATAACAGCAGTCTTGTTGTATGCATATGGGGTAGAGAAGTTGTACTTTTCTGCACGCTCATCTGTCACGCCAACACCATTTACCATGATATCGTAGCGACCTGCATCCAAACCTGCAAGCAGTCCATCCCATGCACCCTCAACAAACTCAACCTCTACGCCAAGTTTCTCTGCGATGTTCTGTGCTACCTCTACGTCATAGCCAACCAGATCATCATTCTCATCATGGTAGGTCCACGGAGCCCAGGTTCCTTCCATTGCTACGATAATTCTACCACGCTCTTTAATCTGTGCTAAAAGATCATCTGCTGACTCGCCGGTTCCGATTTCTGTAGATACTTCTTCGCTTCCAAGCTCAGTCTCGGCCTTCTTTGATTCTTCCTCGCTCTTTGCCTCTGCGCTTGTATTTACTTCGCCGCTGCCTGCCTCAGTATCCTTGGTCTCGACAGACTTTGTGGCAGTCTCCTTTGTCTCCTGTGCAGAAGTCTTTGCAGATGTAGTACTCTTATCAGATGTACCCTTTGAAGAGCAGCCTGTCAATGCGGCAGATGCAAGCACTGCTGCTGTTAATGTGCATGGAATTAATTTCTTAATTGTCATAATAGTTTCCTCCTCTTTATTTTATGAAAAAGCATTACTGATAGATATTTTCATTATCAGAAATGCTTTTACAAGCAAGAATTACTCCTGAAAGATTCGCAAGAACTCCTTCGTGCGCGTTTCCTTAGGATGCTCAAAAAACTCCTTCGATGATCCTTGTTCCACAACCACGCCCTTTTCCATGAAAATTACACGATTTGATACTGTTCGCGCGAAGTTCATCTCATGGGTAACAACAAGCATTGTCATTCCTTCCTGTGCAAGCCGCTTCATAACCGCAAGCACCTCTACCGTCAGCTCTGGATCTAGCGCCGATGTCGGCTCATCAAAGTAAATGATCTCTGGATTTACTGCTATCGCCCTTGCAATCGCCACACGCTGCTGCTGACCACCTGAAAGCTGAGACGGATAGTAATCACTTCGATCTTCCATGCCAACCTTTTTTAATGCCTCGTGTGCTATTTTATTTGCCTCATCCTTTGGCATTTTTCTTCCGACAATCAAGCCTTCCGTTACATTCTGCAATGCTGTTTTGTTGGCAAACAAGTTATAATTTTGGAATACGAATGCCGTTTTCTTTCGAATACGCGCAATTGTGCGCTTCGGTACCTTATGTAAATCGATCGTCTCGTCATCAAACGTCATTGTTCCGCCATCTGCCTTCTCTAAGAAATTCAGGCAGCGAAGAAGTGTTGTCTTTCCTGATCCGCTAGGTCCAAGAATCGCAATCACATCTCCCTTGTTGACAGAAAGGCTTACATCGTGAAGGACATGTGTCTGACCAAATGACTTTTTAATGTTTTTAATCTCTAGCATGTATTACCCTTCCTTTCTGCCATAGTAGCTTAACTTCTTCTCACCAATACTCTGCAGCTTTGTCAGAACAGTTGAGAAGATCAAATAGATCAGACCGACCTCCAAATACAGCAAAAGTGGTTCATAGGTTCTTGCTACAATCTGCTGCGACACCTTAAACATTTCCGTTACGGTAATAGTCGCTGCCAATGAAGTATCCTTTAACATGGAAATCAATGCATTGAACAAGGACGGAAACGCCGTACGCATCGCCTGTGGCAAAACGATTCTGAAAATCGTTTGTAGATATGAAAGACCTGCACACTGTCCTGCCTCTAACTGACCTGACGGAACCGATTCAAGTGACGCACGAACTGTCTCTGCGCCATAGGCACCTTCATTTAAGGCAAATACAATTACTGCTGCCAGAAATGGCTCAAGTACAAGACCAACATTCATCAACCCAAAAAACACAATAAACAATTGGACGAGCAGTGGCGTACCACGAAAGATCCAGATATAAAAGCGGCAAATCTGCTTTAACACTTTGATGTTCGCAAACTGCACCAACGCAACTATGACTGCAATCACCATTGCCAACGAAAAGGCGATTGCGGTTAACGGAATGGTGACGGTCAGGCCGCGAATGAACATCTTTGGAAAGGAGTCGATAAACAGATTCCACAATCGACTACTAAACATAAAACACCCTCTTTTCTTTTTTGGTTAAATAATTACGCGGCAACTCGCAGGCCGCCGCGTCAAAAACTTAAAAAAACCTACTTCTCCGATAGTTTAATAAATTTTTTCCGATATGTCAATAAAATAAAATCTTATATTTTTTGTACTTTTCTGTTACTGTTCATACCATGCGACTGTTAGTGCTATTGCAATTATCAAAAATCCAAGACCCACAAACCATAGGTGACAGGTACGGTGGTTTGATTATTGTCCCTGGTGGCTCAAGTTTGCGAACTTTTGTTCTTTTTTCAACTCTACTACATTCTAATAAAGACAAAAAAGTCTGAAGGCTCTTTTCTTGAACTTTCAGACTTTTTTACAGCTTACTTGCAGTTCTTATCAAGGAAATCTAGCACTGTCTTTACAAACAGTGGATCCAGATCATTTGCCTGCTTTTTATCAAGGCGGGCAAACCATTTTGAAAGCACCTTTTCTGGAACACGGTTATAATACAAATCGTGAAGCATCTTTAATTCTTCCTTCTTGGCTAGATAATAAGCTGTTCCGCCCTTTGTGAAGAAAATTCCCATGTGATTGCTCTTTCCCGGACGTGTCTCAGTATAGTACTCAACATTTGGATTTGTAATATGGCTTCGCTGCGCGATAATAGAAGATCCCTCATAGCTAATCACTTCATCCTCTTTGCCATGCATAACAAGAACCGGCACGTCACAGCTATTGATGCCATCAATTGCAGACAAATTATAATTCTTACCAAAAATAATACGCTGATAAAGTGCAGCAAACGGAAGCAATAAATCTACCAACAATGTTGGAATGATGCGTCCTGCCGCCTCTTTCGTAATTGCCATTGGACTAGAAAAACCTGAAATTGTAATAACACCTGCAATATTATGCTTAAAATTCAGCACTGCCGCAGCTGTATAACCGCCCCAACTATGACCATATAAAAATACTGGAAGATTCTTTAGTGATGCAGACGCCTCAATATAACCCAAAACTGCATTCAAATCCTTCACAGCCTGATAGAAGCCCACAGATGAAGCTCCTTCACTTTCATACACGCCCGTATAATCAAATGTAAAAACCTGATAACCATCATCCAGCATATATTTAACCATGCTTAAATTATCTTCTCCGCCGCCTGCAATTCCATGGCACACAACAACGAGACCTTTGGCAGATGCTTCTCCATATAAATATCCTGTCAGATGAGTGGAACCAGAGACGATTGTAATTTTTTTTCTTACCATTCCGCTCATGTCCTTATAGCGCAGACTGATTGCGTCATCCTCCTTCTCCTGTCTGGCGAATACCTTGTGGAAAATACCTCTCACGGTCAAAATACTGGCTGCACTTACCGCTGCCACTCCTGCAATGACTGTTTTTCCTTTTTTTGATTTTGCCATAGAATCCCATCCTTTCTCTGATATCTTTGTTCTACAATCATACCCTTATTTACGAAAAAAAGCAAGGCATGTGCCCTGCTTTTTGTGAGCTCTTAAAAGAGTGGGATCACAATCCCGGCGATCACAAGGATCATTCCAGAAATCAAAAAGGCTGCCATCTGACATGCTGCCTTTTCAGATTCATCCAGCTCCTCATACGGCACAATTTCCTCATCAAGGTAGTCTGCAATATCGCCGCCCATGCTTTGCTTTGTTTTTTTCTTTTTATTTTTCACACCAAATTTCTTTTTCGCTGTATCAATAGGTGTTAATCCATCCAAATGCAGATAGGAAAACCATGCACCAGCCATTAAAATAATTCCAACTGCACCCAGTCCAAAGCCAAGCCTTGAAACTCCAATCCGCTCTACATTCACGTATTTATCCCATAGCAAGACGATCACCAGACCGATTAGGGTTCTGGTGATCGTTTTTGTTACAATGGGGCGAATCATATAGCGGTGATACTGTTTTTTCAACCATCTCATGCTCTTCTCTCGCCTCTTCTTTATGCTCTCTCTGCTGCATTGATTGCTTCAATCTCAGCACGATATTTCTCAAGCTCCGGCTCATTACCATATACAAAATGACCTTCAGTAATCTCTACCCACTGTGGCTTAGAGATTGTGTAATCATGAAGCGTTGGATCATAAATCAAAAGCTTTTTCTTCTTCTCGATTTCTGGATCCGGAATCGGAACTGCTGAAAGCAGTGCCTTTGTATAAGGATGCAGTGGATGATGGAATAATTCCTCTGCCTCTGCCAGCTCCACAATACGGCCTTTATAGATAACAGCAATACGGTCTGAAATAAAACGTACTACAGAAAGGTCATGTGCAATAAACAGATATGTCAGTCCTCTTGATGCCTTTAACTGGTTTAACAAATTCAATACCTGTGCACGAATAGAAACATCAAGCGCTGAAATCGGCTCATCAGCCACAACAAACTCTGGCTCCATAATCAAGGCTCTTGCAATACCGATACGCTGTCTTTGTCCACCAGAGAACTCGTGTGGGAAACGAGATGCAAACTCCGGAAGAAGACCAACCTCTCGAAGTGCCTTCTGTACCTTCGCCTCGCGATCTGCCTCATCCTTATACATATGGAAGTTTAACAGACCCTCAGAAACAATGTAATCAACCTTTGCACGCTCATTTAAGGATGCCATAGGATCCTGGAAAATCATCTGGCAGCTCTTAATAACCTCGCGGTCAAGCTCCTTTGAAATCTTTCCATTGATCTTCTTGCCCTTAAAGTAGATCTCTCCGGCCGAAGTAGGATTGATACGGGTAATAGCGCGGCCGATGGTAGTCTTTCCGGAACCGGACTCACCTACCAGGGAGAATGTCTCTCCCTTATAAATATCAAAATTCACATGGTCAACTGCTACAAACTTTTTTCGTCCTTTTCCGAAACTAATCTGCAGGTCTTTGACCTCAATCAGCTTTTCTCTCTCAGCCATACTCATACCTCTTTTACTTATGCGCTCTCATTTTCTGTCTGAGCTGCTGCACAGACTTCGGCGGTTCTATCTTCGGTGCACGCGGGTCCAGATACCAAGTCTTTGCCTTGTGCGTCTCTGAAACTTCAAAATATGGAGGCTCTTCCTCAAAATCAATAGCCAGTGCCTGTCTGTTTCTCGGTGCAAATGCATCACCCTTAATCTTGTTAAACAGATTCGGCGGTGTACCGTCGATCGTTGGCAGTGCCTCACCCTTCACGCCAAGCTGCGGAAGTGCAGAAAGAAGTGCCCAAGTATAAGGATGTCTTGCATCGTAGAAAATCTCATCTACCTTGCCTACCTCCACGATCTGTCCTGCATACATAACTGCAACACGGTCAGCCACGTTTGCCACAACACCCAGATCGTGTGTGATATAAATAACAGACATATGATACTCTGCCTGCAGATTTCTGATCAGCTCCAAAATCTGAGCCTGAATCGTTACGTCCAGTGCGGTGGTAGGCTCATCGCAGATTAAAATCTGCGGCCGGCATGCAACCGCAATAGCAATAACAACACGCTGTCTCATACCGCCTGAAAACTCATGCGGATACTGGTTATAGCGCATTTCAGGATATGGAATGCCTACCTTCTCAAGAATCTGAAGAGTTGCCTTCTTTGCAACTGCTCCCTTAAGACCCTGATGAAGCTCGATACACTCCTGAATCTGCTTTCCAACCTTTTTCAATGGATTTAAGGAAGTCATAGGATCCTGCATAACCATCGCGATTTTCTTACCACGAATAGTCATCCACTCCTTTTCCTTCTTAAACTTTGCCAGATCCTTGCCATCGTACATAATGCTTCCGCCGGTAATACTGCCGTTTCCATCAAGCATACCAACAAAAGTCTTTGTAAATACACTTTTTCCTGAACCTGACTCTCCTACGATTGCAAGTGTCTCTCCATCATACAGATCAAGAGAACACTTACGGATCGCATTTAATTTGTTTCCGCGAAGGCTAAACGTAATTTCAACGTCTTTGGCGGATAATATTGGTTTCTTTTCCATTGTTCTCCCCCCTTAAACGTGATTTCTCGGATCAGCCGCATCGGAAAATGCGTTACCAACCAGATAGAATGTGATAGTAACAACAGATACAATAACTGCCGGGAATACCAGCAAATATGGATAATTCAGGAAATAGCTTCTTGCATTACGAAGAAGGATTCCAAGTGTAGGTGTATTAATATCAAGACCAAGACCAAGATAGGAAAGCGTAGTCTCCATACTGATTGTTCTCGGAATTGAAAGTGCCACTCTTAAGATAATAACACTAATCAGGTACGGTAAAATGTTCTTAAGAAGAATACGGTAAGTCGGAGTACCTAAACATCTTGATGCTAAGTTATACTCGCGGTCACGATACATCATAACAAGGTTACGGATGTTTCTTGCCATTCCAAGCCAGCCAAATGCAATCAAAGAAACTGCCATGATGGTAAAGCTCTTACCGACCATTAATGCAATCAGTGTCATGTAAATGATCTGCGGAATATTATCAATTACATTGTACAGCTCTGTAAAGAAGCGGTCTAACTGACGAACATATCCCCAAAGAAGACCAATAGTAACACCAAGCACACACTCACCGATTGCAACGATACAGGCAAGCTTAATGGATGTCTGTGTCGCATACCATACCTGGCTCCAGTAGTCACGTCCTAAGTTATCAGTACCAAACCAGAACTCTGAGTTTGGAAGGATAAAACCCTTTGAACTATCTGTGACAAGATTACGATAATCGTATTTTCCGATTACAAGTGCAACGAAGGAAAATACAACAAGTGCAACAAACACGATTAAAAGCGCAACTGCACTCTTTTTCTTTAAGAAATTGTGAAATACAGATTTCCAATAAGAATAATTGGAATATCCGATCATCTCGGCCTTTTCAGGGGAGTACTCGACAACCTTAAAGCGTGCGTCATCATTTGAATTGACTGCCATTATCTTGTACCTCCCTTTCCGGTCAATGTAATACGTGGGTCAATGATCATCATCAAAACATCACCCAAAAATACGCCGATGATACCAAGTGCAGCGTATAAAATAACAAGCGTCTGAACAACATTTGTGTCATAACGGTTGATTGCGTCAGTAAGAAGAGAACCCATACCTGGAACAGAGAAGAAACGCTCTACCAGAAGAGAACCGCCGACTGTAAGCAAAATAGAATAAGGAATATACTGTGCAAGCGGAACGAATGCATTTCTAAGCACATGAGTAACCATGATGCGCTTAGAAGAAAGACCCTTCACACGTGCCAGTTTAATATAATCCTTATTTAACTCATCTACCATGTAACGTCTTGTCCACAGTGCATAGCCTGCAATTGACGAAAGAGAAAGACATGCAACCGGCAGAATCATAGACGGTCCTGGATTTCTCGTTGAATACATGGAAGGAAGCTTTAACACATGGGAACCAAATACAAGAACAAGTGAATAAGCAACAAGCGGCGGAACTGCATTTACCAATATCGTGTAAATTGTTCCAATGCCGTCGATGATACCGTCCTTAAAACGTGCCTGAAGCACACCCATAACAACACCAATTACCAGAGAGATTGCAAAGGAGATCAGTCCTAACTGCATCGACATTGCAAACTTTCCACCAATTACCTTTACAACAGAGACACCGCTTTGAATTCGTCGAGACGTACCAAAGTCAAGTCTCAACAACTGCCCATAATAGCGTGTCAGCTGTGTAAAGGTACTATCTAATAAACCTGCTGCTTTAAGCTGATCGTGCTTTTGCTGATCGGTCAGCTTCATTAGCTGGTCCTCGGTAAAATAATAATCCGTAGGCAGCATTCTAAGCAGCAGGAATACGATAGTCACCACAATGAGGATTGTTACAAGAGACTGTAACAATCTCTTTACGGTGTATTTTGCCATATATTATTCAGCCATACCTGCATCCCAGGTTTCCTGGAATCCAGCGTAGTCTTCTGCAGTATAGGCGTCTGTAGAAGTCTCCCAATTCTTATACTTCTGATTCTGAATACCAAACATAGCGTTCTGCTTGTTGTAATCATTTATATGAGTCAGCTCCCAAGCGATATCAAAGTTTGACGGAAGGGTCAGTGCATGCTCAATCAAGAATGCCTCTGCATCTGCATAAGCCTCATATCTTGCATCCAGATCATCTGTGATGGCATTAGCCTTATTTACTAACTCAGTAAACTCATCATACAGTGCTTTCAGATCCTCACTCTCGTTATCTACTGCATGACCATAAGCTACCATGTAATATGCGTTATCGCCGTCATTTGTTTCCTGTCCTAAGTAGTTCTGCGGATCACCATAGTCAGCGCCCCATCCGTTGATAACGAAGGACTGACGTCTTGGATCACGAACTTCCTTAGAAAGGCTGGATACATAAGAATCAATATCAAGAACGATGAAGTCATCACCAAAGGAATCGGAGAATGCCTGCTTTAATACATTTGCACTGTCAAGAGCAGTCTGATTTCCACCAGCTATGAAATATCTTGCATGTACTGGGAAGGTAACGCCTGCTGCTGTTAACTCCTCCATTGCCTGTGCCTTGTACTCTTCAAACTTCTCAGAATCAAGACGAGTCATTGTCTCACCATCATATGCCGGAAGACCTAACTTTTCCTGAACCAAACTGGTGTACTCGGTACCATCAGACAGGTAAACAAGACCCTGCATTGTGTATGCATTGTTGTAGCACTTGTATGGATTAATTGCATTTGTTCTCTTGTAGTAGCTTCCAAGATCAAGACCATAGTACCAGCACTTACGGAATGCTTCGTTTGCAATAGCGGTATTCCAATTTGTATCCTCGGACTGATCGTCGTTATGCTTATCATAGTTAAAGTGGAACTGATAAGAGAACTTTGTTGGACGCTTCTCAACTAACTGATCATGAAGCGGATCAGACTCATTGTTGTAGATAGTGGTCAGGTTAGACTCTGACAGATCTACATGATCAAGCTCACCAGTAGTATACAGCTGATATGCAGTATCAACAGACTCTACCATCTTAACAGTAACAGAATCAAACAGCTTTGCCTCGGTATCCCAGTACAGTGGGTTCTTTGTCAAAGTCTTTGTATTCTGCTGGATGTACTCAGTACAGGTATAAGCACCATTGTACCAGATATTCTCTGGTGTTGCAGCCTTAAAACCATCAATGCCGATCTCATCGATCATTGCCTGAGAAATTGGATACAGACAGTTATAGGTAGCTACAGTATCAAAATATGGCTTCTCACTTACACATGTATACTGTAATGTATAATCATCAATTGCCTTGATGCCAACAGTATCAGCAAACTCTGGGCTTTCAGCTGTCAGTGCAAGACCTGCATCTGCATCAAGCTCACTTGTCATGTTGTAGTAATCCTCTGCACCAACGATCATCTCCATCGGCATGGAAGTGTTAGTTGCATCATTCTTGTGGAAGTTTAATACCCACTCAAGTCCAGTTAAGAAGTCCTGTGCAGTAACTTCACCCTTCTCATTTCCGTTCTGATCAACCCACTTAACACCCTGTCTTAAATGGAATGTCCAAGTAATACCGTTGTCCTCTGTTTCCCAACTCTCTGCGACTGCCGGTACCAGCTTACCATACTCATCTGATTCAAGCAAACCATCATACAAATTGGTCAGTACCTGAAGATCAGTTGCCTGCTGAGAATACAAAATGTTCCAAGTCTCAATCTCTCTTGCCTGAAGCTCGTAATCATACAGATCCTTAATCTCGTCTGCCATTGCCGGCACTGCGGATACTGCTGCCATTGCGACTGCTGTAAGGACAGCTACTGCCTTTCTTGTCTTTCTCATGTGTCATCCTCCTTTTTGATGATATGACTTAGTCTCTTCTTAATTGTCATTTCCCCGTAGATGTCATAATACCTATACGAAGAGCGCCTGCCCTGCAGAAATCAAATTATAAGACGATTTTCATGTGTGTCACTTTAAAGCAATGGAGCATTTTTGCAGAATGTGTCCTCCCTACGAACGACATAAAAAATACTGCCTGTTGCTTACTTGTGTCAGCAAAGAATGATTTGAAAAAAAGATGGTACACTTTTCCATGATCCTAATTGTGCCCATCTACTCTCGTCTAGTCATGTCCTGCTTGAAGCATACCGTTACTATAAACCAAATCAATGCTTCTGTCAATCATTTATCTTGATTTTTTATAAGAAAGACTTACCTTTTTTCACAAAAAATGCCTTTTTTGTTTATTTTATGAGGTTACCCCCATAAAAAAAAGCATTTTTTCTTAAAAAACTTTCGTTTCTTCTGTTTACAATCCAAAAGTTATCTGTTATGATGAATCAATGTTAATAAATATTCTGTTACTGTTATTACACAGCAAAGTGAGGGGTTTGTTATGGATCATATTGATCGCTGCATCGTTGATATTCTGCAGCATAATGCACGTTTACCGGTTAAAGAGATTGCCAGCCGTGTCTCTTTGTCATCACCGGCCGTATGCGCCCGCATCGAGCGTCTTGAAAAATCTGGTGTCTTAGCTGGCTACCAGGCTATGATAAACGTAACTACTATCGGCTATCTTGTAAAAGCGTTCATAAACCTTGAGGTAGAGCCAGACCAAAAACCAGCCTTCTATCCTTACATCGAGTCTTGCACAAATGTAGTTGAATGTAGCTGCGTCACCGGTGATTACTCTATGCTGATTGAAGCCTATTTCCATACCACGCAGGAGCTTGACCAGTTTGTCAATTATCTTCAAAAATTCGGACGCACCCGCACCCAGATTGTATTTTCTACATGTGTGGAGCATCGCGGCATTCCGCTGTCCGAAGACAGCACGCTACAGCCGCCAAACAGCTTAAAAAAGTCTGAAAAAAACGATTCTGATAAATAAAAAAATAGCGAGCCGGATTAATCTTATTATCCGGCTCGCTTATTTTTTATCACTTACTATTATTTAGAAGCATTTTCATTCCATGTCTCTAAAAAAGCAGCATAATCTTCTGCGGTATACGCATCTGTAGAAGTTTCCCAATTCTTATACTTGTTATTCTGAATACCAAACATTGCATTGATCTTAGAATAATCATTAATGCGGGTCAGCTCCCAAGAAATATCAAAATATGCCGGAACAATCAGAGCATGATCAAGCATAAATGCTTCTGCCTCTGCATATGCCTCATATCTTGCATCCATATCATCTGTGATAGTATCTGCCTTATTTACAAGCTCAGTAAACTGGCTGTAAAGATCTTTAAGTTCATCGCTCTCACTGTCTACTGCATGACCAAGCTGTACCATATAGTAAGCGTTGTCACTGTCATCTGTCTCCTGACCTAAATAGTTCTGCGGATCACCATAGTCAGCACCCCATCCAGCAATAGCAAAGGATTGACGCTTAAGGTTGTAAACCTCCTTAGAAACACTGGATACGTAAGAATCAATATCAAGAACGATAAAATCATCGCCAAAGGAATCAGAGAAAGCCTGCTTTAATACATTTGCACTGTCAAGAGCAGTCTGGTTTCCACTGGCTACGAAATATCTTGCATGTATTGGGAAAGTAACACCCTCAGCAGTCAGCTCTTCAATTGCCTGAGCCTTGTACTCCTCAAACTTAGCTGAATCAAGACGTGTCATCGTCTCGCCATCATATGACGGCAGACCTAACTTTTCCTGAACCAGCTCGGTATACTCTGTACCATCAGAAGTATAGATCAGACCCTGCATTGTGTAGGAGTTGTTGTAACACTTATATGGATTGATAGCGTTTGTTCTCTTATACCAGCTACCCAGATCAAGACCATAGTACCAGCACTTACGGAATGCTTCATTTGCAATTGCAGTATTCCAGTTTGTATCCTCTGTCTGATCATCATTAAGCTTGTCATAATTAAAATGGAACTGATTAGACTTCTTGGTCGGACGCTTTTCTACCAACTGATCATGATACGGATCAGACTCGTTGTTATAGATTGTCATCAAATTTGACTCTGACAGATCCACGCGATCAAGCTCACCAGTAGTATACAGCTGATATGCAGTATCAACAGACTCTACCATCTTAATAGTAACAGAATCAAACAGCTTTGCATCAGTATCCCAGTACAGTGGATTCTTTGTCAAGGTCTTTGTATTCTGCTGGATGTACTCTGTACATGTGTAGCAGCCGTTATACCAGATATTCTCAGGTGTTGCAGCCTTAAAGCCATCTACACCAATCTCATCAAGCATACCCTGTGAAATCGGATACAGACAGTTATAGGCAGCTACAGTATCAAAGTATGGCTTCTCACTTAAACAGGTATACTGTAAGGTGTAATCATCGACTGCCTTAATACCAACAGTATCAGCAAACTCCGGACTCTCAGCAGTCAGTGCAAGTGCTGCATCTGCATCCATCTCATTTGTCATGTTGTAGTAGTCCTCTGCACCAGCGATCATCTCCATCGGCATAGAAGTATTTGCTGCATCATTCTTATGGAAGTTTAATACCCACTCCAGTGAAGTTAAGAAATCCTGTGCAGTAACCTCACCCTTCTCATTTCCATTCTGATCAACCCACTTTACACCTTTTCTTAAATGGAACGTCCAGGTAAGACCATTATCCTCAGTCTCCCAACTCTCTGCGATTGCCGGTGTCAGCTTTCCATACTCATCTGCCTCTACAAGACCGTCATACAGATTAGTCAGTACATTCATATCAGTTGACTGCTGAGACTGTAAAATGTTCCAAGTCTCAATTTCTCTTGTCTGAAGCTCATAATCATACAGATCCTTGATCTCGTCTGCCATTACCGGCGCTGCTGATACGGCAGCCATTGCAACTGCTGTAAGGACAGCTGCTGCTTTTCTCGTCTTTCTCATACTTCTTTTCTCCTTTTGATGATATGACTTAGCCACTCTTCTTAATGTCATTTCCTATTGATGCCAAAATACCTTTATGAAGAGTGCTCATGCTGCAGGTATAAAAGCATTCTATGTCGTTAGCACTTTAAATCAGCATAGTGTTCTCTTAAAAAAAATTTTCTCACCGCAAAACCACATGAAGTGAGGTACCTGTTTGCCGCATACTGCTACTATAAACCTATTATGCTCATTCGTCAATCTCAAAATTTAATATATTTTGTAACTATTCAGAGCCATGCAAAATTGCTTTCTGTGAATGCTTGCATTCAGACAGAATAGCAATTTTATATGGCGAGGTAACCACATGAGCAAAATAGAAGCATCGAAGATGCGATTTTGCGAATGGGGTTCTGAATAGTTACTATTTAATCGCAGTGTGTCATGATCTTTATAATTTCTTCGTCTGTACCATTCATTCCTTCCGCACCAATTCGACAGATATTACGAATAGTATTCTCAACACCCTTACTTACAATTCCATCCTCACCATAGAACTGCTGGCCATGGCGATACATTTCATATCCTAAAATTCCAGCATCCACAGAAGATGCAATCTTTGCTGCACATGATGGCTTTGCACCATCACAGATAATACCAGATGTAATTGCAATAGAATTTACAAGTGTGTGAGCCACCTCATCGATGCCGCCGCCAAGCAAAAATGCAATTGCACATCCTGCTGCACATCCGGCACTTACTGCTCCGCAAAATGCAGACAATGGTCCAATTCCTGTCTTGATGTGAATTGCAATAAGATTTGATACTAAAAGTGCACGAAGCAGCTCTTCATCACTCTTATGATATTCCTTTGCGTAAATAATAACAGGAACTGATACGGTAATTCCCTGGTTTCCGCTTCCAGAATTGATTACAACAGGAAGCTCGCAGCCGCTCATACGTGCATCGGAGCCTGCTGCTGCATATGCTCTTGCTTTTGTACGCACATCTTCACCATATGTATCAAGCAGAACGCTTCCCACATTTGCACCCCAGTTTTCTTTTACACCAGCCTGTGCAATATTATAGTTATACTCAATCTGTCTGTTTAACAAATCACTTACTGTGCTTAGATCTGCAGTCTTCGCATACTCTACAATTCCCTCAATGCTAAGGCGGCTTCTGTCAGCACGCTGCTCTGCTGCAGCTGCCTGATTTGCTGCCAGTTTCTGTGCGCACTCACAGTCATCCTGCTCATTTAGCATAACCTCGCCATTATGCGCAATATACACAATATCCGTATGATGCTTTGATACACGCACAACTGCACTATTTTCCTCGGCCTTTACTGTTACGCGAATATCAAGCTTATCACCATCCTCCATTGCCTTTACGCTAAATGGAACATTCTTTAAATACTCAGCGATTTCCTTTTGTTCTTCTGGTGTTACCTTTGCGATAACCTCAAGACATGCTTTTGAATCTCCTGCCACGATTCCAGCTGCAGCTGCCGCCGGGATTCCCTTCATGCCGCCTGTATTCGGTACGATAACACTCTTTACATTCTTGATAATATTGCCGCTTGCCTCAATGATAACTTCTGTAGGCATCTGACCTAATACTTCTCTTGCCTTTGCGGCACAGTATGCCAGCGCAATCGGCTCTGTACAGCCAAACGCTGGTGTCAGTTCTTCGCGCAAAATCTGCTCATATGTCTTGTGATCTTCTCTTGTAAGCATTACAATTTTCTCCGTTTTTCTATATGATCCGTGCCTCGCACTATTATTCATGATATCAATTATCGCGTTTTTTGTAAAGGTTTTGCCAAATTTTCTCTCATTGATTTTTCGTTTTTTGTAATTTTACATCGCATTTTGCGAAAAACTATGTTATCATAGAATATATCTCTTACAGACAGGACTGACAGCTATGGAACAACACACTAAAAAGCACGCACGACACTCTTTTTATCATTTAAAAAATGCCTTGGGCGGCTTAAAAATTGCTATGCGCGGTGCCTTTTTAAATATAAAAAGTATGCTCGCGCTTCAAATTATTTACTCTATATTTTACACCTTGATTGAATACTCACTCTTTCAGCTTCTTTTAAGTATTGCATTAAAAATCGACGGCTACAGTTTTTTAAATTCCGCCAATATCGGACGCTTTCTGATCACACCTCCGGCAATCGCAATGCTTCTGATTTTATTTTTGACTGCATGTATGCTGACTTATCTTAATGCATGCATTCTTCTTGGCGGCTTTCAGGCTTCTTTGGCAAAACAGAAGCTTCGCATGAAGGATATTTTTCTACATGGCTGCGCAAAAGGCTTTCAAAGATTTCACTTTAAACAGCTGTATGTCGCTCTGCCTTTATTTGCCTACCAGATTTTAATCAACCTATTCTTTTTCTATGAAATCTGTTTTCGCATAAATCCTTACAGCACCTTTTTGCCGATGCTTTTTTCAAAACTTATTTACTGCATTCCGATCATCACTTTTCTTATATTTATTGGAATTTTTGCAGTTCGTGAGTTTTTCTGTGCCTGCTACTGGTATCTTGGCGATTTCGGCCTGAAAAATGCAAAAAAAGCAAGTGTTCCTCTCGTTAAGAAAAATCTTCGTGCTGTACTAAGCGACATAGTTCTTTTAAATCTGCTCGTCGTTGTCCTTTGGTTTATTCTTCGTTTGCTGTGTCAGATTATAATTGTTGTCGTCGTCAATTTTTTTGCACCAGCCGACTTAAAGGTTGCAATGGTTCTTAGTTTTAACAATACGCTTTCCATCGCACTCATCTGGTTTGTCACCTGCATAGGTGTTTTCTTAAATGCAGCAATGATGACACATCTGTTTTACCGTTTTTCCGGCAATGATGTTATTTTGGAATTTCATCTTAGCTATGCTCCAGACACACCGCTTCGCCGTATCTTTCGTGCCTGTGGTCTTGTGGCTGCCGGTGTTGGTGTTTTTTGCTTTTTATACTATGGTATCTATAACGGTGCCCTTCTTGCTGAGCGTCCGCTAAGCCCTGTTCAGATTTACTGTCACAGAGGACTTTCTTCAGAAGCACCTGAAAACTCACTTGAAGCCATTGATCTTGCAATCTCCTCCCTCTCTGACGGTGTTGAGATTGACGTTCAGGAAACAAAAGACGGTGTGGTTATAGTTTGTCACGATTCTTCACTTAAACGTATCGCTGGAAAAAAGATCAACATTGCAGATGTTACCTATGAAGAATTAAAGCAATATGATATCAGCTATTATTTTTCAAAAGACCATGAATTTATCTATATACCTACACTAGAAGAAGTCATGTCTCTTGTAAAAGGACGCGCACACCTTTTAATTGAATTAAAAAGAAATTCTGCCAGTGCAGATCTTGCTGCGAAAGTTGTAGGCTTAATTGAACAATATGAAATGGAATATCAGTGTTCCATCCAGTCAGCTGACTATGCGTATCTTCGTCAGGTAAATGAGTTAAATCCTGATCTTACGCTCGGCTATATTCTTACTACAGCTATCGGCAACTATTATAAAAATGACATGATTGACTTTTTCTGTGTGCGTTCTATGTTTGTAAATAATACAACTGTTGCAAAAGCCCATGCACAAGGCAAGGCTGTCTATGCCTGGACCATCAACACAAGAGCAGAGGCAGAGCGCATGAAAAACGCCCAGGTGGATGTCATTATCACAGACTATCCAGCCAAGGCGCGTGAAGTAATTTACCGCGATGAGAGATCCTCATACAGTATTATAAAATTGCTAAGACTAATGCTCTGATACTTATAATTTCACTCTGCTGTCAATATGCGCTGCCTTTCGATACAGCGCTTCATAATATGCTTCTTTTTCGGGTGCACTGCTCTCAAAGCAGATGTGCCCTTTTTCTTGATCTGTACAGAGATTTTTCGCAGCCAGCAGACATTTTGCCTGTCTGGCAGTTCCCTCTCCTCCATCGTAAATGCGAACTGATTCACCAACAACCTTTCCAATCGCAGCCTTTACAAGCGGAAAATGTGTACAGCCAAGAACTACTGCTTTAACACCTTCCTGTAAACAAGGTTTTAATACATCCTTTAAATATCCTTCCAGCTCAGGACCTTCTAAAATTCCTTTCTCCACATATTCCACTAAATCCGGACACGGAACTGGAATAATTGTCGCCAAGTTCTCATAACGCTTCACAAGCTGTTTAAATTTTTCTTCATGAAGTGTCAGCGGAGTTGCCATAACAGCCACCTTTTCTCCTCGGTGATTTTGGGCTGCCGGCTTTACGGCAGGCTCTATTCCTACAAGCGGCAAATCTGGATACATGCCGCGCATGATTTTGCATGCTGCACTTGTCGCCGTATTGCAGGCAATAATAATTTCCTTTACACCGCGCTCTAAAAGATGCTCAGCACAGGCATATGTAAGCTGGCGCACTTCTTCAAGCGGCTTTACGCCGTAAGGTGCATTTAGTGAGTCCCCATAATAAATAAAATCTTCCTCTGGCATCAGTCGTACTAGCTCCTTTAATACACTAAGTCCGCCTGCACCAGAATCAAATACGCCGATTGGCTGTCTTTTCTTTTCCATATCTACACACTTCAATCCTTTTCCATGTCAGCATTTCTTTTTTTGCAGCTATTTAAAGCTATGCGAATTTGCATGCTGTGAATAACTGCCATTTTTGTATTTATGCTTACAGTATACCGCGAAAATCCCATCATGTATAGAAGATTTTCACAATGTCAATTTTTTATAAAATTTCTGATTGACAAATCGCACTTCGACTTCTATAATCATTTTCAAGCAAAGGCGCTGACACATTCGTATGGAAGTCAGCGCCTTTTCTCATATCCGCAGCACAAAGCCGTGCACGCCGAAGGATCCCGGTGTGCGCGGCTTTGTACTGTTAAAAAAGGAGGAAATGTCCTATGGAAGAAATTTTAAGTATGGTTCAAAGTGAAGTCTTTGGTGTCTGGTTTTTAATTGGAGCTGCACTCGTATTCTGGATGCAGGCTGGTTTTGCAATGGTTGAGGCTGGTTTTACCAGAGCAAAAAATACAGGAAATATCCTGATGAAGAATCTGATGGATTTTTGTATTGGTACTGTTATGTTTATCCTGATCGGTTTTGGTCTGTTTCTAGGAGAAGATCTTGTTGGTCTTATCGGAAAGCCGGGGTTTGACATTTTTACAGATTATGCAAATTTTGACTGGTCCAATTTCGTATTTAACCTTGTGTTCTGTGCAACTACTGCTACCATCGTATCTGGTGCTATGGCTGAAAGAACAAGATTCCTTTCCTACTGTGTCTACTCAGCAGTAATCTCTGCTGTGATCTACCCGATTGAGGCACACTGGACATGGGGCGGCGGCTGGCTTGCACAGATCGGCTTCCATGATTTTGCCGGTTCAAACTGTATTCACATGGTTGGTGGTATCTGTGCACTTATTGGTGCAGCAATATTAGGACCTCGTATTGGAAAGTTTGTAAAGGATTCAAACGGCAAAATCACAAAGGTAAATGCCTTCCCTGGTCACAATCTTCCACTTGGCTGTCTTGGTGTTTTCATTCTTTGGCTTGGCTGGTATGGATTTAATGGTGCCGCAGCAACTAGCGTTGAGGAGCTTGGATCCATTTTCGTTACTACAACAATTGCACCATCTATCGCAACTGTAGTCTGTATGATCTTTACATGGGTAAAGTACGGAAAGCCTGATGTTTCCATGTGTCTGAATGCTTCTTTAGCTGGCCTTGTTGCTGTAACTGCCGGCTGTGACGTTGTAGATGCATTTGGTTCTATCGTGATAGGTGCTGTTTCTGGTTTGCTTGTTGTATTTGGTGTATGGTTCTGTGATAATAAGATTCACGTTGATGATCCAGTTGGTGCCGTAGCTGTTCATATGATGAATGGTATCTGGGGTACAATTGCAGTTGGACTTTTTGCCACAAAGAGTGCTCCGGCCTTTGCAAGAGGATATGGTGATGGCGTTACATATGGTGCAAACCAGATCGCTGGAGCTGGTCTTTTCTATGGCGGCGGCTTCTCACAGCTTGGCTTACAGCTTCTTGGTATGCTTTGTACCGCAGCTTTCACTGCTGTTACTATCACGATTACATTCCTCGTTATCAAAGCAATCTTTGGTCTTCGTGTTTCCGAGGAAGAAGAAATCATTGGTCTTGATGCAACTGAGCATGGTCTTCCATCTGCTTATGCTGGATTCTCAATCATGGATATCGACAACACAATGACAATGGAGCAAAATGCAAATACAAACCTTGGTGTCGAAGAATATGACCGCGCTTCTGCTGCACAGAAGGCTGCCGCTGTTAAGGTCGTTAAAGCTCCAGATGTTTCACCAAGCGGCATCTATAAGGTTGTCATCATTGCAAAGCTCTCTCGTTATGATAAGCTTAGAAAGGCTATGAATGACATAGGTGTAACTGGAATGACCGTTACTCAGGTAATGGGCTGCGGCATTCAGAAGGGTGCCGGCGAAAAGTACCGTGGTGTTGAGCTTGATGCTACTCTTCTTCCAAAAGTTAAGGTTGAAGTAGTTGTCAGCAGCATCCCAGTTGATACAGTAATCGCAGCTGCAAAGAAGACACTCTACACCGGTCATATCGGTGACGGCAAGATCTTCGTATACAACGTAGACCGCGTTGTAAAGGTTCGTACCGGCGAAGAAAATTTTGCAGCATTACAGGATGTTGAGTAATTTATATCTTCCTTAAAAAAACAAAGTGCCCGCAGTCTTATTTTTCTGCAGGCACTTTTTTATTTGCAGCTTTTATGCACTCTTCCGCATTATTACATATCTTTTTAAAGATCTGCTTACACAATGCAATTTCATCGTCTGTAAGCCCATTAAACATATCTTTTGCAAACTGCTTTTGTACGCGTATGCCATCTTTTATTATATCATCTGCTGAATCCAAAATATAAATTTCAACACGTTTTTTATTGTCTTTATCTATCCTTCTTTCAATCAGCCCTTTTCCCTCAAGCACCTTAAGTGACATAGATACGTGAGATTTTGTTGACTTTCTGTATCTGACAATATCTGCTGCCGTGTTATGCTGTGGATTATTATATAGAAACATCAGTATATCATACTCCATCTGCCTAAGCTGATATTTTTCACATACGGATGACTTCAGAATCTCATAATAACGTGTAATTCCTCTATGCTCATCACAAAAATACATGTATGCCCTCCTTCTGTAGTTCTATTTTGAACGATTATAGTGTTTTTTTCTCTTCTTGTCAATAAAAACATAACCACTTTTTCATTTGCTCATCCTGTTTTGTGTGGTATACTATTGGTAGCGAATTTGATCGCCAAAATAATTTTAGAAAGGTATTTATAATAATATGATCAAACTAATTCAAAATATTGACGTTTATGCACCAGATCATCTTGGAAAAAAGGATGTACTTATCATTCACGATAAAATTGTAAAAATTGCAGATGCAGGCAGTCTGTCAATTCCTTCATATTTTCCAGAGTCTGAGCAAATTGATGGAACAAATCTGATCCTCACACCTGGTTTTATTGACTGTCATGTTCATGTACTCGGAGGAGGCGGCGAGGGCGGTTTTGCCAATCGTACACCAGAGGCTACCATGGAAGGGCTCACCAAATTCGGTGTGACAACTGTTGTTGGCTGTCTTGGCACTGATGGAATAGGACGTGATATGTGTGCACTCGTCGCCAAAACAAAAGGACTAAACGAGCAGGGAATATCTGCTTACTGCTACACTGGAAGTTATCAGGTTCCTGTTCGCACGCTGACAGACAGCATCCCAAAGGATATTATGATGATTCAGGAAATCATTGGAACAGGAGAAATCGCCATTTCAGACCATCGTTCCTCCCAGCCAACCTTTGAAGAATTTACCCGTGTTGCAGCCGATACAAGACTCGGCGGAGTACTTTCTGGAAAAGCTGGAATCATTAACGTTCATCTCGGTGATGGCTCACGAGGCATGGAGTTAATCAACCGTGTAATTGATGAGACAGAAATTCCTGCATCACAGTTTCTTCCTACTCACGTAAACCGAAACGAGGCACTTTTTTGCCAAGCCATCGAATATGCATTAAAGGGCGGTGCCGTTGACTTTACAGGAAACGAAGATATCGACTACTGGGAGACTATCTGCGATGAGGTGCGCGTATGCAAAGGAATCAAGCGTATGCTAAATGCAGGTGTCAATCCAAACCGTATCACAATCTCCTCCGATGGACAGGGAAGCCTGCCAATCTACAATAAAAAAGGTGAATTTCAGGGAATGGGAGTCGGTCAGTCCAGCTGCCTGTTAAAAGAAGTAAAAGAATGCGTCTCCATGGAAAACATTCCACTAGAAATCGCACTCTCCACAATCACCTCCAACCCTGCCGACATTCTTCATTTAAATAAGAAAGGAAGAGTTCAGGAAGGATATGATGCTGATCTTTGTATCTTAGACAAGAACTTGCAGCTTATCAAAGTCATTGCAAGAGGAAAGTCAGTCTATTAAATTCTTTTTTGATTTTTTCTTATTTTTTAGTTTCTTTATTTCATTTGATATGATACACTATCCCTTGCAAATCTTATTTATACATACCAAATGAAGGGAGACTCAACTATGAGCCACAAAAAAGGAGAAGGTTTAAAATCTTTTAACAAGGGCTTTACCGTACCAGACACTTACATCATTATCTTTTTTGTAGTTGTTCTGGCTGCAATTTTAACGTTCCTTGTTCCAAAGGGCTACTACGAAACACAGGACGTTTCGTACATGATTAATGGTGTAGAAAAAACACGTACCGTCATCAAAGACGGAAGCTTTCAGTATTTAAGAGATGATGCTGGAAAGGTCGTAACAGAAGGTGTCTCATTATTCAGTGGTGACGGCGGAACCGGTTTCTTTAACTACATGTACAACGGAATCGTCAACAGCTCCGCGATGGATATCATAGCATTCCTGTTAGTTGTCGGCGGCGCATTTGGAATCATGATCAAAACCGGTGCACTCGAATCCGGCCTAATTGGATTAATTCGAAAGGCAAAGGGAGCCGAAAAGCTGTTAATTCCTGTGCTGTTTGTACTGTTTTCATTAGGCGGTGCTGTCTTTGGAATGGGCGAGGAAGCACTTCCATTTACGATGATTCTCTGTCCGCTGTTTGTTGCCGTAGGATACGACACCGTAATTGCAGTACTTGTCACCTATGTTGCTACACAGATCGGCTTCGGTTCCTCATGGATGAATCCCTTCTCTGTCGGTGTTGCTCAGGGAATTGCTGGAATCGACGTATTCTCTGGCGCCGGTTTTCGTATGGTTATGTGGGTTGTCTTCACCGCACTTGGCTGTGGAATGACAATGTTCTACGCATCCAAGGTAAAGAAAATACCTACTATCTCTATTGCCTACGAAAGCGATCAGTATTTCCGTGATCAAAACGAAAAAACAGGACTTGACGATGGACACGATTTTGGCATCGGCCACATCTTAGTACTTCTGACACTTGCTGCTACTGTCATCTGGGTTATCTGGGGTGTTATGGTAAAGGGCTACTATATGGCAGAAATCGCTACTCAGTTTTTCATCATGGGAATCGTTTCTGGTGTTATCGGCGTTGTTTTCCACTTAAATAATATGAAGCTAAATGACATTGCATCTTCATTTAAAGATGGCGCAAAGGATCTTATAGGTGCAGCACTTGTTGTCGCAATGGCACAAGGTATCATGCAGGTTCTTGGCGGCTCCGCCCCGACCACACCAACCGTTATCAACACAGTCATGTACGGAATTTCTCAGGCACTCTCAGGACTTTCCGGTGCATTTGCTGCTGTACTTATGTATCTTTTCCAGTCCGTATTTAACTTCTTTGTCGTATCAGGTTCTGGACAAGCTGCAATCACCATGCCGATCATGGCACCACTTGCTGATCTTCTTGGTGTTTCCCGTCAGACCTCTGTTCTTGCATTCCAGCTTGGTGATGCATTCACCAACCTGATCGTTCCAACTTCTGGATGTTTGATCGGTTCTCTGGCAATTGCAAAAATTGAGTGGTCCAACTGGATTAAATTCATGTGGAAATTCCTCGGTATTTTGATGATTGGTGCAATCATAACTATTCTGATTGCCGTTGGAATTGGTTTCTAAAACAATCAAAAAAGCGTATCCGCCAGTTTATTCTGGAAGGTACGCTTTTTCTTATCTGATTTTGATTTTACTTATCTTTTTTCAGAATCATTATATACAATTGTACTCTTTTGTTCTTATCGAACCTTCTTCAGCCACATATAGCCATATGCTGGAATATTGACTCCAGCTGCCTCCATTAATGTTCCAGTTAAAAGATCACAGTACAGACCGTCTCTCTCATTGATCCAAGCTGTCTTATCAAATTCACTAAAGTTAAATAAGCCATATATCTTATCGCCATCATAATAACGTCCGATACAAAGAATGCTCTTATCCCATGTTTCAACAGTCCATGTATCCGCATTGCTCATAAATGCCTTCTCAGATTTACGAAGCTTCTCAAGCTGATTAAGCTTTGAAGAAATCTGACCTGGAATAGTCGCTTGATCACTGCTCTTTGCTGCCTCTTCCCAATTCATTGCACCACGGTGAACATAACGTGAATCTGGTGCCTTATCAGGATCATCCCTATAAGCATAATCATTTAACTGACCAATTTCATCTCCACTATAAAGCACAGGGATTCCAGACTGCATAAACATATATGCATGAAGCATTACATCCATTCGAATGGCCTTCTCAAGTGCCTCTTTATCGTGCTGATAGCTTGCCTTTTCAATACCGCACATTGAAGCAGTTGTTCCACAAAATCTTGCATCACCAGTCACCGGATCCTCATTATAGAGAACACCGCGGCTGTTGCTGTAACCGGCATAGCCTCTAAAATAATCATTCAAATACTGCTTATGCGCACGCTCCTGAATGCCTTCCTGCTGCAAAGTTGCAAAATCAAGTCCCCAGCCAATATCATCATGGCAGCGCAGATAATTTAAGAAAACATAGTCCTTTGGAAGACGATTTACAATATCAAGCTGCTTCTTTAACAGACTGACATCTCTTGTTGCTACAGTATGCCATGTGGTAGCCATTGTTGTTACATTATACAGCATATGACACTCTGGCTTTTCTACAGTTCCAAAGTATGGAACAACCTTTTCCGGCTCCATTACTACCTCACCCAAAAGCAAAATGCCAGGGCAGACAAGTTCTCCGATCAGTCTCATCATACGTACAATTGTATGTACCTGCGGCAGATTTCGGCATGTCGTATGGAGTTCCTTCCATATATATGGCACTGCATCAATTCGAATGATATCAATTCCCTTATTTGCCAGATAGAGGAAATTATACATCATTTCATTGAATACTCTTGGATTTTTGTAATTGAGATCCCACTGATAAGGATAAAATGTCGTCATTACATAGTGACCAATTTCTGGAAGCCATGTAAAGTTGCCAGGTGCAGTCGTCGGGAATACCTGCGGAACTGTCTTTTCATATTCAGATGGAATAACCGCATTATCAAAAAAGAAATAGCGGCTCATATATTCTCCATCTCCCTGACGTGCCTTCTTTGCCCATTCATGATCCTCTGAAGTGTGGTTCATAACAAAATCCATGCACACACTGATTCCCTTCTCATGGCAGGCATTAGTCAAATTCTCAAGGTCTTCCATGGAACCTAAATTTTCCTGAACCTTTCTAAAATCAGCTACTGCATAGCCTCCATCTGAGCGTCCTTTTGGTGTATCAAGAAATGGCATCAAATGAATATAATTAACATTATTCTTTTCCAGATAATCCAGCTTTCCCTGTACACCCTTCATGTTGCCAGCAAAATTGTCAATATAAAACATCATGCCAAGCATATCATTTTTTTTGTACCAATTAGGATCAGCTTCACGCTTTTTATCAAGCGTCTTTAACTTCTCACTTCTCTCCTTATAAAATGCGTACAAATGCTCGCACAGCTCTGCAAACATTGCATCATTTCCATATAATTGCATATAAAGATCATGAAGCTCATCCTTCTTTTGCTCAAAGCGTTCCTTATATATTGTTTCCATATTATCTGTTAAAGTTTGAGCACCTGCGCTCTCACTTATCTCCTTTTCTCATCGTTAAAAAGAAATGGGGTCCAAAACAAACTGTATTTTGGACCCCTTATAAATAAACACTAAATTATCCCTTTACTGCACCGGAGGTAACGCCCTCAACAATGTAGCGCTGCAAGAACAGATATAAAATCAAAATCGGCAGCATTGCTAACAGCAGAGCAGCCATTACCAGGCCCATATCCGTAGAGTAAGTTCCATAAAACGCCTGTGTTGCAATTGGAAGTGTATAAAGCTCCTTACGACCAAGTACAAGGCTCGGAAGAAGATAATCGTTCCAGAATGCCATTGCATCAATAATTGCTACAGTTGCAATCGTTGGCTTTAACAGTGGAAATACGATTTTCCAGTATGTCTGCCAGTTGCTGCAGCCATCCAAAAATGCCGCTTCCTCAAGTTCTAACGGAATATTCGTATGAATTGCTCCATGGAACATGAATGTTGCCATTGAAAGTGAAAATCCGATATGCATAAGGATTAAGGTCACACGGCTATTTAAAACTCCAAAGATACCACCATATAATGATACTAACGGAATCATCAAAACCTGGAATGGAATTACCATAGATGCAATCATTAATGTAAACAGAAGCTTACATGCCTTCCAATTGTTTCTTACAATTACAAATGCGGTCATTGCAGATAAAAGTATAGTTCCAATTGTTGCTGAAATTGTGATGATCAGTGAGTTGGTAAAAGATGTTGTAAAATTCATCTTCTTCATCGCATCAGAGAAGTTTGTTACAATAAATCCATGAGAACCAACTAGTGCCATTGGGTCAGACATAATGTCACCCTTTGTCTTAAATGCATTAATAATAACGAGAATAAACGGAAAGATAAACATCAGAAACAGGAGGATTAAAACAACCATTATAATGGCATGGCTAATTTTCTTTTTCTGTGCCGCTTTTTTATTTTCTTCCATTATGCTGCCACCTCCCCTTTCTTACCAATATAAACCTGTGTCACACCTACAATTGCGCAGACGATAAACAGTACAAGTGCCTCAGCCTGTCCAAGACCATAATTCTTATAAGTAAATGCCTGATTGTATACATGCATTGCTGCCATTACAGAAGAATTGAATGGCTCACCCTTTGTCAAAGACAGGTTTACATCATATACCATGAAGCATCTGGTAATTGTAAGGAACAAGCACTGTACAAATGAAGCTCTCATAAGTGGGATAATAATATTAACTGTTGCCTGAAAACTAGTACATCCATCAATCTGAGCAGCTTCCTTTAAGCTCTTCGGTACACTCATAAATCCGGCAACATAAATTAACATCATGTAACCGGCATACTGCCATACAGAAACAATAATCAAACATGCCATTGCACCACTCGGTGTTGCCAGCCAAGAATTTGAAAGCGCACCAATAGAAACTGCCTTTCCAATTGATACAAATGCTCTGTTAAAAACAAACTTCCATACATAACCAAGAACAATACCACCGATCAGGTTTGGAATAAAGAAGCCCGCACGGAAGAAGTTCTGTCCTTTAATACCACTAGTCAGCAAATATGCCAGGAAAAATGCAACCACATTTACCAGAACAACGGAAATAACAGAATATATAACTGTTCTTCCAAGTGCCTGCCAGTAGGCAATATCTTTAAACGTTGCAATATAATTTGCAAAACCGACAAACTGCTTATCCTTTGAAATACCATCCCAGCTTGTAAAGGTCAAATATAAACCGTAGATAAACGGAATAATTACTACTGCAGCAAACAGTACAGTGGAGATACCAGCGAACATTATGTACTGCTTTACTTTATATTTTGTCGTGTTTCTATCCATGATCACGATCCCCTTCCCTGTATTCGTTTTATCATCAAGAAAATTATGAGACTGTCCGCTGCCTGTCATCGGCGGACAGCCTCTATAGGGGTAATGTCTTCCTTCCTATTATATTATAAGGAAGCATCATCTATCAAATGTTTGATATTATCAGTGCTCTACAACGTCTGCTGACTTCCAGTAATCCTCAATCTCAGTTGCAAACTCTGCACGATCCATCTGTCCTGCAAGATACTTCTGGAAGATTGCACCACACAGAGAGATGTGATCATCCGGCATGTAGTTGTAGTTATCAATCATAGCACCCTCGTCTGCATACTTCTTAACAGACTGTCCAAGCGGATCTGCTACTTCATTCTCATTATTGGTGAATGCAGGAACAAGTGCACAGTCTTCTGTGATGAACTTCTGACCTTCTTCAGAATCTGCAAGCCACTCTAAGAAATCTAATGCTGCCTGACGCTGCTCATCTGTTGTAGCATCAGAAGAATCAATCATAAAATACTTAGAACCGCCGCCTACAAGCTTCTCGTTAGTGCCGTCATCTGTGTTCTGCGGAATTGGCATCATACCCATGTTCTCAGTGTAATCATATGCGTTGATTACGGACCAATCCCAGTTACCACCGTACATAAAGGCGATTTCTCCCTCAGCTAACATCATCTCGGTTACTTCACGCTCAGCTGCGATTGCAGAATCCTTTGCGTAGTTGTTCTCCATCATTACATCAAAGAAATCCATCAGAGAATTGAATTTCTCATTATTAATCAGATCTGCTTCACCCTCATGAAGCTTTGTAATAAACTCCTCTACATCCGGCTGCTCCTCTGATACCTGTGACAGGAAGTGACCTCCTAAAGACCAATCCTCCTTCATGATACCAGTAGGCGTCTCCATACCGCCTTCCTTTAACTGCTCAATCAGTTCCTTAAAGGAATCAAGTGTCTTGTAATCGTCTGGATTAAATGTTTCACCAGTAATTGCTTCGATCGCATCTGCATTGTAAATCAGTCCACGAGCCTCAACACACATAGGGAAACCATTGATCTGATCATCAATTCCGATTGCATAGTTAGTATTCTTTACCCACTCCTGATCGCTCATATCAATTGCATGATCTTTTGCCAGTGAGTAGACATCCTTTGCATCTACCATTGCTAATGTATATGGATCTCCAGATGAATACTTGGTAGCCAGATGAGCTGCTACTGTATCATTTGAGTAGTAAACCTCAATATTGATTCCATTATCCTCAGCATACTTTTCTGCCATCTCTTCAAACTGGCTCTGAATCTCCATCTTGGAATTGAAAATGGTAATGCTTACCTTATCATCTGCCATTGCAGGAACTGCTGTTGCTGCCATTGCTGCCGCAAGTGTAATTGCGAGTGTTGCTTTTCTTCTCATTTTTTATTCCTCCTATTTTGTGCCCCTATCTCGTATGTGGGCATTTCTTTGTTTGTGTCTTCATTCTAGCACTGCACTTTTAACATGTCAAGCGGTTATCATAGTTTTTCTTTTATTAAAATATATTTTGTTAAAATTATACGATTATGCCTCTTTTGTTTTGTGTATTATGTCAATTATGTTTTTTTTGAATTTTATTTAATGTTCAATGAAATAAGTTAATTACGCTATTTTTTCAAAAAACTTTTTAAATTGTTTATCGCAACCGCTTGCGATATTCTTTCTTGTGACGACTTGTGTACATATCTAATATTCACAAAAAAAGAGTTATGCATGCAAGTACTCTACTCACTATGTAATAACTCTTTTTCGATATGTTTGTATAAAATTGCTATATTAGATTATATTGGTAAGAAACAGCTCGCTCGCGCCTATCATGCGCAAAACAGCCCCTTAGGGCTTAATCACTGCTTCGCAGCTGTTAACTCAAGTCGTTCCGCGCTCAACAAGCGTTACCGGAAATACCGTTCTTGAAGGCACCACCTTGCCAGCATCTATCATCGCAATGTCCGAAATTGCCTGCTCTGCCATCTGCTCTACCGGCTGATGAATTGTTGTCAGACCAGGTGTCGTAAATTGAGCAATATTAACATCATCAAATCCCACAATTTTCATATTCTGAGGAACACTAATCGACAAGTCGCGGCAAGCCTGAAGCACATATGCACCGATAATATCAGAGCTTGCAAATACTCCATCTACATCTGGATTTTTTTCAAGCTTTTTTCTCACAAAGCTATAGTACTCCAGCGTATCAAATTGTTCTTTATCTGTCACCATCACCATATGCTCTACATGATACTTCTCGCATGTATCTTTAAAGCCCACTTCTCTATAATCGCCTGGCATAGCAATACTATCACCGGCACTTCTTCCGCCAATATACATAAGTTTTTTGCAACCCTTTTCAATTAATAGCTCCGTTGCAAGTACACCACCCTGATAGTTGTCACATTCAATACCTGATGTTGCCTGATCAATGGATCTCTCTAATGTAATTAATGGGAAATCAAGTCCTGTAAATTTTTCTGTGCCAAAGCAGCCGCTGCACAACACTACTCCTGCCACTCTTGCGCTTTTGCACATTTCAATGCATTCTTCCTCGCGTTCTTCTTTATTTTTAGAAACAAATACAGTTGTGCGATATCCACGCTTAGAAGCCTCTTTTTCCAGCCGACCCAGAACCTTTGCAAAATAAGGATGCTCAATCTGCGGTAAAATAATTCCTATTGTATTATTCTTCTGCTTTGAAAGTGAACGTGCCATTTCATTTGGCTGGTAATTCAACTCTTTCATTACCTGATACACTTTCTCTCTTGTTTTATCACTTATATAGCCTCTATTATTCAAAACTCTGGAAACAGTTCCTACTGTCAGTCCGGAAGCCTTCGCCACATCCTTTAGCGTCGCCATACTTCTCTCCTTCCTTCTTTTTCTTAGCTGTTTCGAAAAAATATTTTATCTTATCACTCATGTGAGTATAAAGCATTTACTTTTATTTTTCAAGTCTATTTTTCTTCGACAGATCCATTGGGGATAACTCTGGGGATAACTTGGGGATAACTTTATTTAATACTGCATATTTTGCAGTGGGTACTGCGTATTTTGCATGTGGTACTGCGTATTTTGCAGTGGGTACTGCGTATTTTGCATGTGGTACTGCACGCTTTGCAGTGGGTAACACCTTTTTGGGGATAACTCTGGGGATAACTTGGGGATAACTTTGTTTGGTACTGCATATTTTGCAGTGGGTACTGCATATTTTGTAGGGGGTACTGCACACTTTGCATGGGGTAACACATTTTTGGGGATAACTCTGGGGATAACTTGGGGATAACTTTGTTTGGTACTGCATA
>NZ_JAXWCK010000060.1:0-44727 GCF_037349415.1 Anthropogastromicrobium sp. | reverse complement strand
TGCTGAGAAAGTAGTACACGACGTATGAAATCCCATCAGCATAAATCCTGAACACTGTGGCTATATTTCAGTCTATAGGGTTGGATGACGCTACAAGAATCTAAGGAATCCCACGGTTTTAACCGTGGGAGTATGTCAAATTTCATTTAGTTCTTCTAAAAATCTGCTTGGAAACTTTTCCTTTCCAGAGGCTTCACCGACACAGTACAAATGAAGATGTTCCTTTGCTCGTGTAATGCCAACATAAAAAAGTCGGCGCTCCTCCTCAAGATCGGCATCAACAGCAGCACGAGCATGAGGAATATTGTCTTCATTTATATCAGGAATGAAAACAATCGGATACTCTAATCCCTTTGCACAGTGAAGTGTGCAAAGACAGACACCGCTTTCATTATTTGCATCCTTTGAAGCAGGGCTTTTTGCCTGCTTTTGCAGTTCATCTGTATAAGTGTCAATATAAGTAAACCACTCGGCAAAGGTGCGGCATGACTGGCTGCTTTCGTGAACGGCATTTAGCACATCAAGAAGTTCCTGTTCATTAATGTGATGCTCCTTAGCATAGTCTTTTAGATAATCCTGATACTTCATTGCATTGGACAGATAGTGGATTGCAGCATAGGGCGACATGCGTTTCATGATCGAAAGATCATATTCAAGACGGTCAAGGCGCTCAAGCATCCAGTCCTTATCCTGATAATATGCTTTTAATTGTGCTACGCTGATATCGGATGTAAAAGGCGCAAGAGCCTCACGCTTAATATATCGGTTAGGGCGATTCATAATGCGAAGCCAGTTCGCCCTTGTGTTTCCAGTACCAGAGACAAGGCGAAGATAAGCAATTATATCAAGTGAAATCCAATGGGCAAAAAGATTCGGTATGGCATCCTTCATGTGAAATGGTATTCCGCCTTTCATAAGCGCATCCATAACAAAGCGGATTCCAAGATTAGTACGAAATAAAATTGCCATTTGCTCATAAGCATAGCCTTGTGCATGATAATCGCGAAGCTGTGCTGTCAGATATCTGTTTTGTTCAGCAGGATCACGGCAGGGCTTTAACAGGACAGGGAAGGCTGCCTGATGAGAAGCACGGATTTTCTTTGGAAAACGAGCCGTGTTATGCACGATTAAATGATTGGCAGCTGCCACAATGTAGGCATCTGAGCGATAATTTATATCAAGCAGGATGCGGATGGCATTTGGATAATCCTTCTCAAAACCAAGCATGATCTCAGGCCTTGCACCGCGAAAGCGATAAATTGACTGATCATCATCGCCAACGATAAAAAGATTATTTTTCGGTGCAGCGAGCAATTGAATTGTTTTATACTGCACAAGATTTATATCCTGAAACTCATCAATTAGAATGTACGAAAAGCGCTGGCGCCAGGCATCTAAAATATCACGCCGTTTAGACAAAAGGTCATAGGTCATTGTCAAAATATCATCAAAATCGACTTTGTTAGCCTGACGAAGCTTTTTTTCATAAAGGCGGTAAACACGGCGAAACACATTTTCAGGGCAGCTTTTTGCATAGTAATAGTCAAGTGACAGACAGTTGCTTTTGACAGCAGAGATCTCTCCGAGCAGGTTAGAGGCAAGCTCATTAAAATCAGGTGCGTCCATATCAAGTTCATCGATGATACTCTCAATCATTTTATACTGTTCCTTTTGCGTCAAAATGTTGGAGGCATCATATTGGTAGGCATGCTTTAAAATGCGGTAGAAAACAGAGTGAAAAGTGCCAAAAGTAACGCCCGTGGAGCGTGCTGCATCCAAACGGGCGTTTCTCTTCTGGTAAAGGGTAAAAAAACGGCTCTGCATTTCTTGTGCCGCAGCTCTTGTAAAGGTGATAACAAGAATACGGGATCCCGGAATATTATAGCGCTCAAGGAGCGTCACAATCCTGTTTGTGATCACAGTTGTCTTGCCGGAGCCAGGTCCTGCAAGAACAAGAGCGGGGCCATCTTTATGCGCGATGGCCTGCGTCTGGGTATCAGAAAAAGCCATGAAAAACCTCTTTATACGTTGAAACGGAACAAAATGACATCGCCATCCTGAACCACATAGTCCTTTCCTTCAAGACGAACAAGACCTTTTTCTCTTGCGGTTACGTAGGACTGGCAGTCCATAAGATCCTGATAGCTTACAACCTCTGCGCGGATGAAGCCTCTCTCAAAATCAGAGTGAATCTTTCCGGCAGCCTGTGGTGCCTTAGTTCCCTTTGTGATGGTCCAAGCTCTTGTCTCATCAGCACCAGATGTCAGATAGCTGATCAGACCAAGCAGAGAATAGCTTGCAGAAATCAGCTTGTCAAGACCAGATTTTTCAAGACCAAGATCCTCTAAGAACATCTTCTTTTCATCATCGTCAAGCTCAGAAATTTCAGCTTCGATCTCAGCACAGATAACAAATACCTCACTGCCTTCCTTAGCAGCAAACTCGCGTACAGATGCAACGTGAGGATTGGAAGCACCGTCATCAGCCAAATCACTTTCAGATACATTTGCAGCATAGATAACAGGCTTGCTTGTTAAAAGATTTAAGCTTGCGATAAAAGCAGCCTCATCCTCATCATCCGGCTCAACAGTCTTAGCCTGACGGCCCTCTGTTAAAGCATCCATCAGCTTCTTTAAGGTAACAAGCTCCTTTGCAAGACTCTTATCATTCATAGCACTTCTTGTTGTCTTTGCAATACGGCGCTCAAGAACTTCCTGATCAGCAAAAATCAGCTCAAGCTCGATAGTTTCAATATCATCAACTGGATCAATATGACCATTTACATGGATGATATTAGAGTTTTCAAAGCAACGTACAACATGTACAATTGCGTCAACCTCGCGGATATTTGCAAGGAACTGGTTTCCAAGACCCTCACCCTTAGATGCGCCCTTTACAAGACCGGCGATATCAACAAACTCAACAACTGCCGGTGTAACCTTTGCGGAGTGATACAGCTCACCTAAATTTTTAATACGCTCATCCGGAACTGGAACAATACCAACATTTGGGTCAATGGTACAGAACGGATAGTTTGCAGATTCCGCACCTGCTTTTGTCAAAGAGTTAAATAAAGTACTCTTGCCGACATTCGGCAAGCCTACGATTCCTAATTTCATAGTAAAAATCCTTCCTGTCTGGTCATGTAGTACATGTGACCAGTAACATTTTTAATTCTAGCATATAAAAAAAAGAAATACAACCGTTTCTGTCGGAAGAAATTCTGAAAAAAGTATTGTCATTTTTAATAAACTAATATAAAATAGATTTCATAATCAGAGATAGCATTTTGCCGTTTTTGATAAATAATATAGCAGAAATGACGGGAAGAAAAAATGGTTCTTATGACGAAAGACAGGAGCCGTGTTTTTTGCCGTGCTTTTTTAACAAATACAGTTAGTGACCATGCACAAAAAAGTGAGTGGTTAATTTTAATACACAGCGAAAGAAAAAAGGAGTAACATGGAATTTGTTCATAAATCAATATTGCTGGATGAGGTGATAGAAAACCTAAACATCCGCGAGGATGGATGTTATGTAGATGGAACGCTCGGAGGTGCCGGCCATTCCTATCAGATCTGTACGCATCTGGGAGAGAAAGGAAGACTTGTCGGAATAGATCAGGATGCGGATGCTATACAGGCAGCGACAAAGCGTCTTGAACCATATAAGGACAAGGTAAGCATCGTAAGAAGCAACTATGTAAATTTTGACAATGTTTTAGATGAGCTTGGAATTGATAAGGTAAATGGAATACTCCTTGACCTTGGAGTTTCTTCCTATCAGCTTGATGAGGCTTCACGTGGCTTTACATACCGCGAGGACGTGCCGCTTGATATGCGTATGGATCAGAGAAATCCAAAGACGGCGGCTGATATTGTCAATGAGTACAGCGAGATGGAGCTGTATCGCATGATACGCGATTACGGAGAAGACCGCTTCGCAAAAAATATTGCAAAGCACATTGTTCGCGCACGCGAGAAAAAGCCAATTGAGACTACTGGTGAGCTGTGTGAGATAATTAAGGCAGCAATTCCGGCTAAAATGCGTGCCGGCACAGGTCATCCGGCAAAGCAGACATTTCAGGCGCTTCGAATTGAATTAAATCATGAGCTTGATGTGCTGACACAATCAATTGACGGTATGATTGACCGTTTAGCACCGGGTGGACGTCTTTGTATTATTACATTCCACTCGCTGGAAGATCGAATTGTAAAAACGAGATTTCGCACGAATGAAAATCCGTGCATCTGTCCGCCGGGCTTTCCTGTCTGTGTGTGCGGACGCATTTCAAAGGGAAAGGTGATTACAAGAAAACCAATTCTTCCTTCAGAACAGGAGATGGAGGAAAATAGCCGTTCAAAGAGCGCGAAGCTTCGCGTTTTCGAAAAGGCATAAAAAAGGTAGAAAGGACTGGAGTCATGCAGGAAGGGGAACCGAAAAATGGATACCGCGAGCAGGAAGCCGCAGGCGGAACCTATGCGCCAAAAAAAGTGCCAGAGCTTGAAAGACAGCGCCAGGCACGTATTAAAAGACTCCAGGAACTGGAGCGTCAGCAGATAGAACTGCATAAACAGCGAATTATAAATGGCACACTGAGCAGGCGTTATAATGCAAGAGCATATGATGGACTGACTGCCATAGTCGCTTTTTTGACGGCAGTATTGCTGCTTTGGTCAGCAATAGGCTATGTGGGGAGGAATGCACAATTAAATGCAAGTAATAAAAAGGTGGCATCGCTCAAGGAGACTTATCAAGAGCTGCAGACGGATAATGATAACCGTGAGGCACTTTTATATGCTTCTGTCGATGCAAAACAGATTTACCAGATCGCGACACAGAGGCTTGGCATGAGCTACCCTGAAAAGCATCAGGTAATCACCTATCATAAAACAGAGAGTGGGTACGTTGCACAATATGAAGACATTCCGCAGTGATGAGAATCAAATAAAAAATAAGACAAAGACAACGAAGTCAGCCGATAAAAAACGTAATGCAAAGAAAAAAAAACCTGCAAAAAAGATTTACAGAACTAATGCAAAGAAGGATACGGGCAAACTTGCAAACCGTATAAACAGCAGAATGAGACTTGTAGCAGGTTTAGTTGCATTTTGTATGGCTGCGCTTGTCGTTTACATTGGTATACGCGCTGCACTTACAAATGAAGTGTATGAGCGAAAGGCACTCAGCCAGATGAATTACAGCAGCTCAACTTTAGTTGCAAAGTCTGGCGAAATTTATGACACAAATATGACGCCGATTGCAGTCAGCAACCGTGTTTATATTTTGATTATTGATCCAAAGGTAATCATGGAAACAGAGGCAATTGAGGGGCGAAAGGGAACGCTTGAAACAACTGTTAAGGCGATTGCGCAGTGTTTTGACTTAGACGAAGCTGCGCTTACGAATACAATTACCCAGTCAGCCGATAAAAATTATATTCGTTATGTGCCAGAAGGTTGGACAAGCAAAAAATATCTTGTTACAGAAAGCCAAAAGGAAGCATTCGATGCGCTTGAAGAAAAGGTAAACAGCACAGAAAAAAAGAAAGAAACAAAAACAACCCAAGCCCAAAGTGTGCAGGAAACAGAAGGCGCCTCATCTGCAGATGAGGAGTTTGAAAGCCCTGAGGGTGCTAAGATTGTAGGTGTTTGGTTTGAGACAGAATACCAGCGCTATTATCCATATGGCAATTTAGCAAGTAAGGTCATAGGCTTTACGACAAAGGACAGCTCTGAGGGTATTTGGGGACTAGAGCGCTACTACAATGAAGAACTTCGCGGAACAAATGGCAGAAGCTACAGCTATATTGACAGCAGCAAAAATCTGATCCGCGATGTGATTGAGCCAACTGATGGCTACTCACTTGTCTCAACGATTGATATGAACCTGACAAAGATACTCAGTGATACAGCCTCAGAGTGGTTTTATGAGACTGATGAAAATGGAGAAAGGGTTCGTACGGCAAAAAGCTACAGTATCCTTGCAATGGATCCGAATACAGGTGCTATAAAAGCAATGGTTACGGACACAGATTATGATCTGAATAATCCAAATGATCTTTCTGTATTCTACACTGATGAGGAGCTGGCTGCATTTGCAGATAATGAAGTAAAATCAGAAGAGTATGAAAAGTATCTGGAAAAGGAGCAGGAAAAGTTAAAGGAACAGGCCGAAGCCTCAAAGGAGAAGGCTGATGACGATTCTTCTAATACACAGGATATAATAGAGATTGCAACGGCATCTCCGTATGCAGCATATTTGAATGAAAAGGGAGAGTGGGATCATAGCGCTTATCCTACAACGACAGATGTACAAAATGAGATTTGGCGAAATGGTATAATCAGTAACTCCTTTGAGCCAGGTTCTACTGGAAAGGTTCTTACATATGCAGCAGCGATTGAGGAAGGACTGATTACAGAAGATACGCAGTTTGATGACACTCATGGCTACTTAGACATTGGACGAACAATGGTAAAATGCCATAACTACGCGATAGGCGGCTGTGGTATTATTGATGCAAAGGAAGCCGTTGCGCAGTCTTGCAACGTTGCCTTTATGGAAATCGGAAAGCTTCTTGGACCAGAGCTTTTTGTTAAGTATCAGCAGCTTCATAATTTTGGTCAGAAGACAGGAATAGATCTTCCAGGTGAGGCTAGCTGTGAAGGACTTTTATATACAGCAGATCAGCTAGGAGAGATTGAGCTTGCGACAAGCGCATTTGGTCAGTGCTACAACGTTACCATGATTCAGATGGCAGCATCATTTTGTGCTGATATAAATGGCGGCTATTACTACAAGCCATACACCGTTGAGAGCATTCTTGATCAGGACGGCAATGTAGTAGAGTCTGTTAAGCCTACACTAGTGCGTCAGATTATAAGTGAGGAGACAAGTGCAACAGTGCGCCATGCACTTGAGTATGCTGTTACAAATGGAACTGTTTATGGTGTGCAGGTTGCAGACAAAGAAAACGGTGTCAAGATGGATGGCTATGATTTTGGCGGAAAGACAGGAACTGCTCAGAAGCTTCCGCGTTCAGAAGATAAATATGTCATTTCCCTGATTTCAGCAGCACCTATGAGTTCACCGCAGCTTGTGCTTTATGTTGTAGTTGATGAGTATGAAGGAAACGACGAAGATGGAAGTGCACCTGTACAGTATTTATCAGGACGTTTGTGGTATGCAATCAAGGATTACATCGGACTTTATTCTGAGTTAGATGCAGATGTAAACGAGTATGATTGGCAGAGTGCTTCTCCATCAGATGACAGTATGTCAGGAGAGTCACTCTTTACAGATTCAGAAGGAGATGATGCAGCTCTTCCAGTGCCTCCGGCAGTGGCCGCGCAAGAGCAAACAGATGCAGCAGCAGAAAATCCAGATGAAAATATCATTGATCCTGAGGCAGCAATTGCAGATCCGGCAGACGCAAACGCAGCACCAGATTCAAACGATGTCATAGATCTTCCGGCTCAGCCAGATGTACAGCCAGCGGCAGATGCAAATGCACAGTAAAAAAATAAAAAGAATCTTGAAATTTACAAAAGAATTTCAGGATTCTTTTTTTTATCGTCTGCCGCATATAGATAAATTAAGAAAACAGCAAAAACAAAGTAAAGGTAAGTCGGTGAAAATGGTCACGCAAGTTTTGAAAAAAGAGGCAGGAAACATGCTGCCGCGCCCGGTACGCACAATGCATAGAAGGGGAATACTTAGAATTGCATTGGTGCTTGTTACAGCATTGATCTTATTATGTGTGCGCCTAGGCGATTTGATGCTTGCAAAGTCAGAGCATTATAAAGAACTCGCATATGATCTTCATACAAGAGAGCGACAGCTAAAGGCAATGCGCGGTGAGATACAGGATAGAAATGGTAAGGTGCTTGCAGCAAACCGCACAGTCTGCACAATTTCTGTGATTCACAGTCAGATTAAGGATGCTGATGAAGTTGTGTCGGCGCTGTCAGAAACATTAAAAATGCAGCCAAAAGACGTGCAAAAAAAGGTAGAAAAAATCACGGCAAGAGAAATTATAAAGACAAATGTAGAAAAGAAAGTCGGTGATGCTATAAGAGAGATGGATCTTGCCGGTGTGAAGGTGGACGAAGATTATAAGCGTTACTATCCGTTTGGAAGTTTAGCTTCCAAGGTGCTTGGCTTTACAGGCGCTGATAATCAGGGCATTATCGGTCTGGAAGTATCATATGATGAGGTGCTTAAAGGAATTGGAGGCAGCATTTTGACATATACTGATGCAGCGGGAATTGAATTAAAAAATACAGCTGAGCAGCGTGTTGAGCCAATTGCCGGAAATACACTTCGTCTGACAATGGATTGGAATATCCAAAGTTTTGTCACTCAGGTATGCTTGGAGCTGATGGAAGAAAAGCAGGCAAATGAGGTTTCCTGCATAGTCATGAATCCACAGAATGGTGAGATTTATGCTATGGCAAATGTTCCAGAATTTGATTTGAATCGTCCGTTTGAGCTTCCAGAGGGTACTACATGTGAGAGTGAAGAAATGAGACAGGATTTATTAAATAAGATGTGGAGAAATGCCAATGTAAGCGATACATATGAGCCAGGTTCAACATTTAAGACTGTCACGGCAGCGGCAGCACTAGAAGCTGGTGTTGTAACTTTTAAGGATACATTTTCATGTCCTGGATTTTATATTGTGGAGGACAGACGTATTCGATGTCATAAGGTGAGTGGCCATGGCAGTGAAACATTTTTGCAGGGAATTCAAAATTCCTGCAATCCTGTCTTTATTCAGGTCGGTCTTCGGTTAGGTGCAGAGCGTTTTTACTCATATTTTGAACAGTTCGAGATTCTTGAAAAAACAGGGATTGATTTGCCCGGAGAAGCACGCACAATCATGCATGACCCTAAAAAAATCGGTGAGGTAGAGCTTGCGACCATTTCGTTTGGACAGTCATTTCAGCTGACGACACTTCGCCTTCTTACGACTATAAGCTCATTTGTAAATGGCGGTCACACTGTTGTGCCGCATTTTGGAATGGCAATCAGTTCATTTGACGGCACAAGCACACAAAAAATTGCTTATCCGCAGGGTACACAGGTACTTGATGAAGCAGTCAGCGCACAGATGCGTGAATGTTTAGAAAGTGTTGTGGCAGAGGGTGGCGGAAATAAGGCATACATAGAAGGTTATCGCATAGGAGGAAAGACGGCGACATCAGAAAAGCTTCCGCGCGGAACTGGAAAATATATTAGCTCCTTTGTAGGCTTTGCCCCGGCAGATGAGCCGCAGGTTATTATTATCATGACAGTCGATGAACCACAGGGTATTTATTATGGAGGCACAATTGTAGCGCCAAAGGTGAAAAAGATTTTTGAAAACATATTGCCATACCTTAATTTATAGTGATATACTCACCGTGAGTAAAGATTTCCTATGGTGAAGCAATTTACGAAAAGCGGTTCTACGATTGCTGTCTGAAAGGCAATTCATCTTACCGCTAGGCACTGTGGGACAGAAAGGTGAAAACATTATGAAAAATAAGGTATTAGTTGCAGGATGCGGAATCAGCGGTATCGGTGCAGCACGTATGCTGCTTGCTGCCGGAAAGTCTGTTATTTTGTATGATGGAAATGATAAAAAGAATAAGGAGGAAATCCGTGCACAGGTAGCAGATAACTCATCAGATGAGACACTTTCCATTGTGCTTGGTACGCTCTCGCAGGATGTTATAGATCAGTCTGAGTATTGTGTTATCAGTCCTGGTATTCCAACGGATCTTGCTTTTGTAGAGGAGTTAAAGAAAAATGGTGTGCCGATTTGGAGTGAGATCGAGCTTGCATACCATTATGCAAAGGGTCAGGTTATTGGTATCACCGGAACAAATGGAAAGACAACGACGACAGCGCTGACAGGTGAGATCATGGCAGCACATTTTGGCAAAGACAAGACGTTTGTTGTCGGAAATATCGGAACTGCCTATACAGGTAAGGCACTTGAGACAAAAGAAGACAGTGTGACAGTAGCAGAAATCAGCAGCTTCCAGTTAGAGACTGCACTGACATTTCGTCCGCATGTGAGTGCAATTTTAAATATCACGCCAGACCATTTAAATCGCCATAAAACTATGGAGTGCTACATTGCAGTCAAGGAATCCATCACAAAGAATCAGACAAAGGATGATTTTTGCGTGTTAAATTATGATGACGAAGTGCTGCGCTCTTTCGCACAGTCATGCCCGGCAACAGTTATATTTTTCTCAAGCCGTCACAGCTTAGATGAAGGCTTTTGCATGGATGGCAGCCGTTTAGTATATCGTCATGATGGAAAAGAAGAGGTTATTGGCACAACAGATCAATTTAACCTTGTTGGTCAGTGCAACTATGAAAACATCATGGCAGCTGCTGCAATCGGCACAGCAATGGGTGTTCCAATGGAAACAATTCGCCAGACTGCTTATAATTTTAAGGCAGTGGAGCATAGAATCGAGTATACAGCAACAAAAAAGCAGGTTCGCTATTACAATGATTCAAAGGGAACAAATCCGGATGCTGCAATTCAGGGTATCCGTGCAATGACAACGCCGACATGTTTAATTGGCGGCGGCTACGATAAAGGCTCAACTTATGATGAGTGGATTGAAGCATTTGGCAGCACAATCAAATATCTTGTGTTGATTGGACAGACATCTAAGGCAATTGCCGATTGCTGTGAAAAGCATGGCTTTACTAATTATGAGTTTGCCACATCAATGGAAGAAGCTGTTGAAAAATGTGCATCACATGCAAAGCCTGGTGAGGCTGTATTGTTATCACCGGCATGTGCAAGCTGGGGCATGTTTGACAATTATGAGCAAAGAGGACGCATTTTCAAGGAGCTTGTCAGAAAACTTCCAGATTAAGAATAAGACGATTGCTAAGAGCAAAAAATAAAACAGCAGGAAAATAAAGGAGTGTAGAATGACAAAACTGCATTCTGTACATCCGAAAAAGGGCAGAGGTCATTTTGATCTCTGCCTGCTTGTTATACTGATAATTTTATTATCAGGCGGACTTATTATTTTATACAGCGCAACGAGATACACCGATGCAAAAGAACATCCAGGCCAGCCTTTTTATACGATCACAAGGCAGGTGATCTTTTTGGCTGCAGCTTTCGTTTCAATGCTTTTTATGTCAAAGACAGATTATCACAAGCTGTTAAAGCTGGCGCTGCCGGGATTTTTATTAAGCATTGCACTTGGCATTCTAGTACTGTTTTTTGGAAAAGAAGTAAACGGTCAAAAACGCTGGTTTGCAGTAGGACCGATCTCCTTTCAGCCGGCAGAGTTTGCAAAGCTTATGCTGATTTTCATGCTGAGCTCATTTTTTCATAAAAACTATCGAAAATCAGCAAGCTGGAGTCTTATTATCAAGGCTGTTGGAATCACGCTTCCTATTTTTTTGCCGGTTGTGTCGGCAAACCTTAGCTCTGGGTTAATTATTGCCGGAATCGCCTTTGTGATGACTTATGTAGCGTCCGAACACAGACCATTTTTTTTAATAAGCACAGCGGCTGCCATTTTTACATGTGTGTTTGCTTTTCAATCAGGACTTCTTACAGCCATTCTTGACGAATATCAGATGAACCGCATTTATGCCTGGATTGATCCGGAAGAATTTCCTCTAAGCAATGGTTTTCAGGTTTTACAGGGGCTGTATGCGATTGGCGCCGGCGGACTTTTTGGAACAGGACTTGGAAATAGTCTGCAAAAGCTTGGATTTTTGCCAGAAGCACAAAATGATATGATTTTTTCTATTATATGTGAAGAACTTGGTCTGTTTGGTGCAGTTTTAATAATATTTCTTTTCCTTTTATTATTGTGGCGAATGATGGAGATTGCGCAGAATGCACCAGATGATGAAGGTATGTTTCTTGTCAGCGGCATTATGGGGCACATTGGTATTCAGGTGTTGTTAAATATTGCTGTTGTCACAAATACTATCCCCAATACAGGAATCAGTCTGCCATTTATCAGCTATGGCGGTTCTTCTATTTTATTTTTGCTGACAGAAATGGGTATTGTTTTTCGCGTATCATCTGAGTCAAAAGAGGCACAATAAAAATGAAGAACATATGATACTATAAGAAGGCAATGTCTTCTTAGAAGGAGGGAATCAGTGGCATATCTGGAAATTAGGCAGACAGGTCCGCTTTCGGGCACTTATCGCGTGCAGGGGTCAAAAAATGCAGTCCTTCCAATGCTGGCAGCCACACTTTTGGTTCCAGGAAAGACGACCCTGCACCGTGTACCGAAAATAAAGGATGTTAATGTAATGCTTGAGATTCTTCATCTTCTTGGCTGCTGCAGCTGCTGGGAAGGCGAAGCATTGACAATAGATGCAGGCAATGTCAACAACTGGGTGATTCCAGAGGAATTGATCGGACAGATGCGTTCCTCTGTTATTTTGCTTGCTCCAATTCTTTATCGAATGAAAAAAGCAGCAGTTGTAGAACCGGGAGGCTGTTCCATCGGGCGGCGTCCAATTGATATTCACCTGTATGTCCTTCAGGCGCTTGGTGTCAAGCTTCATTATGAATGGGAGGAACACATCTTTGCACAGGCCGATTATTTTTGCGGTGCTCACCTTTTCTTGAAATTTCCATCAGTGGGCGCGACAGAGCAGGCAATTCTTGCGGCAGTTACAGCAAACGGCATGACAGTTATTGATAATGCGGCAAGAGAGCCAGAGATAGCAGAGCTTTGCCGTATGCTTCGTGGTATGGGTGCAAAAATCACAGGAGATCAGACAGGACGCATCGTAATAGAGGGTGTGAAGGAGCTTTTTGAGAGTACGTGTGAAGTTGGCGCAGATCGTATTGTGGCTGCAACCTGCCTTAGTGCAGTGGCTGTTTGTTCAGGAGAAATTACACTGACAGGAGTAGACGCTTCTCATCTAAATGGCGTCATAGAACCGTTTGAAAAAATGGGCTGTAAGATTTGGTCAGATAAGGATACACTCACTGCAGCCAGAATGGATAAGCTGATGGCAATTCCTTATTTAAAGACTAGTCCGTATCCAGGTTTTCCGACAGATGTGCAGTCATTGATAATGGCAGTAATGTCATTTGCAGATGGTCAATCTGTAGTGGAGGAGGGAATATTTGAAGGAAGATTTCGTACGGCTTACCAGTTGCAAAAAATGGGCGCAGCGATTATAATAGAAAATAACCAGGCCATAATTTGGGGCAGCCATTTAATTGGAACAAAGGTGGAAGCTCCTGATTTAAGAGGCGGCGCCGCATTGGCGATTGCAGGGCTTGGAGCAGACGGTGTGACAACTATTTTTGGCTATGATCACATCGCCAGAGGATATGAAGATCTTGCAGGCATGCTTTTTATGCTTGGCGCACAGGCAGCTTTGCGGGAATGAGCTTATTTGCTGAAAGGAAGGTGGAACTGTAACATACAGTGCACAATAGGGAATTAGTCAGAGTATATGTTGGATGAAAAGTTAGCCAGACACAAAAAAAGAAAAAAGAGAATATTGACAGGCATCCTGGCGATAGTTGGGGTTCTGGCTATCGCCGTTACCGTTTTTTTTACTGCCTATGTTGCAGACTGCCAGATCACGGGAAGTCAGTATGGACAGGAAGAAGAGATTGAGAATGAGCTTTTTTCCACGCCTATGGACCAGCGCTTTTTCTATCAGTTTTTTAGAAAGCTGACCCACTCACAAAAGCAGTTAAATGGCGTGGCGTCTTATCGTATGGAGTTTTCTCCAGATCTGTCAGTAAAGGTGATTGTCACAGAAAATCCAATCATCGGAGCTGTAAGCTGGGAACACAATCGATATTATTTTGACAGGTATGGATATGTAATGGCAAAAAATATTGACATTTCAAGTACGGTTCCTGTTGTAGACGGAAGCAACTTTACAAATGTTTCGCTGTACGAACAGCTTGGAGGCGTAAAGAGCAGTCTGGCAGAGGATATTTTGCAGCTGACGCAGCTTCTTGATGACAATGAGATTGCGGTAGATTCAATTTCCTATGATGAAAAGATGCAGGCAGTGATTGCGCTTGGTGATGTAAAGGTAAGTCTTGGAAGCCGCGATAATATGACGGACAAGATCGCAGAGCTCTGTGCAATCTTGGACAGCGGAGAATTAAGCGGGCTAAAGGGAACGCTTCATCTGGAAAACTGTGGTGATGGAAGTACAAGCTCCTATATATTTGACAGAGAGTAGCAAAGAAACAGTCAAAAAAGGGATTGGCACAGAAAACGTCACAGAAATTTAAGAAAAATTTTTGAAGAAAGCCAAATTTCGGGTTGATTATTTTGCGGAATAATAATATAGTATTAAGGTAGAAAGTGTAAGGAGGAATATAACTTTGTTAGAGATTAAAATAAACGAATCAGAAGGTTCGGCAAAGATTGTTGTGGTAGGTGTCGGCGGAGCAGGAAACAATGCTGTAAACCGCATGGTAGATGAGGATATCGTAGGTGTTGAGTTTGTTGGCGTTAATACAGACAGACAGGCCTTACAGTTCTGCAAGGCTCCAACCGCGATTCAGATCGGTGAGAAGCTGACAAAGGGTCTTGGTGCAGGTGCAAAGCCAGAAGTAGGCGAGAAGGCAGCTGAGGAGAACCTTGATGATTTGAAGGAAGCCATTAAGGGTGCCGACATGGTATTTGTTACCTGTGGTATGGGTGGCGGTACTGGTACTGGTGCAGCTCCGATCATTGCCGGTCTGGCAAAGGAGATGGGAATCCTTACCGTAGGTGTTGTAACAAAGCCATTCTCCTTCGAGGGAAGAACTCGTATGAATAACGCACAGAGTGGTATTGAGAGACTTAAGGAATCTGTAGATACTCTGATCGTTATTCCAAATGACAAGCTTCTTCAGCTCGTTGACAGACGCACCACAATGCCAGAGGCGTTAAAGAAGGCAGATGAAGTATTACAGCAGGCAGTACAGGGTATTACCGACCTGATCAATATCCCAGGACTGATCAACCTTGACTTTGCAGACGTTCAGACTGTAATGAAGGACAAGGGTATTGCACACATCGGTATCGGAAATGCAACAGGAGACGACAAGGCAATCGATGCAATGAAGATCGCTGTTTCCAGTCCGCTGCTTGAGACAACTATCGAGGGCGCTACAAACGTATTGATCAATATTGCTGGTGATGTAAGTCTTCCAGAGGTTCATGAGGCAGCAAGCTATGTTCAGGAGCTGGCAGGTGAGGATGCAAACATTATCTTCGGTGCTACATACGATGAGAATGCAACCGATGAGGTTACCATCACCGTTATCGCTACTGGTGTAGAGGATAAGAACCTGGAAGGTGTACAGGCTCAGTCATCAAAGAAGGCATCTGGCGCAAAGGCAGCTGATTTTGCATATCGTGCACCAGCTTCCAAGGAGTTTTCTGCAAAAGAGCCAAAGTTTGAGGAGTCTGGATTTACTATTCCGAAGCCACAGAAGGAAGTAAAGGATATCAGCATTCCGACATTCTTAAAGAGAAACTAATGTATAAATAAAATTATACGAGAGAGAAGCACAGAAATGTGACTTCTCTTTCTTTTTTTGGTGGTGAATATGATCGCAATAGACCTTTATTTTTTTATGAATGCAGCATATGATCTGACCCTTCTTTGTGTGGTGGGAATTGTGGCGAGGAAGCGATTGTATTTTGGACGAGTGTTAGCAGCGGCTCTTTTGGGGGCGGCGTGGAGCGTAACTGCGTTAATTGCTGCTCTGTATTTTGTGCTGCCGTCATGTGCATTGTGGATTGTAAAAATGATTACGTATCTTCTCTGCCCCTATTTAATGTGTCTCATTGCATATAGGAGAAATATAAATGTGATGCAAAAAATATTTATGCGCGAATTTCTTCTGAAAAATATTGAGCTTCTTTTATATTTTTACGTAGCAGGAGCATTGATTAGTGGTCTGATGCTTTTACTAAAGTGGTCGGGCATACATATTCCATCATGGATTTTAATGCCGGTGTGCAGTATTTTGGCTGTTTTTTTGTGGCGGTATATTACAAAGAAAGAAGCACAGGAAAAACAGATTTATGAGGTTACGCTTATTTATCAAGACAAGACTTTTAATGTTAAGGCTCTTTATGACAGTGGAAATACGTTAATGACAAGAAAAAGCGAGCCAGTTCATGTGTTAGCACCTTCTATATGGAAGGAGCTTATTGGAGAAGATCCGTGGAAGGAGGATGGATTTGCAGTACCCTATCAGACAGTTAGTGAGACGTCTGTGATGCCGGGAATCTATTTAGATGAGATTCATTTAAAAGAAAAGGCGATTACAGAAAAGAAACAACAACTTGTAAAAGAAAATAGTAAAGAAAAAGTATTGGTTCTTAGACATGTGCCTACTGGTCTTGGCAGTATGGAGTTTGACAAAGCGGGAGAATGTCAAATGCTGCTGCATCGTGACACATTTGATTGAATGAAATGACCTTACAGCAAAAGGAAACAAAACATAGGGGACGAATTTTACAGACGACAAGCGAGTTCGACAGCCTTTTCATTTCATTTGTGGTAAGATGGGCTCATTCCTATATAAATGGTGCTGTAGATTTGGCACCAGATTTATTTGGAAAAAGGAGGAAAGCCTATGACAAAGTGGCAGACAAAAGAACAGACAAAGGCATGGCGTACCTTTTTACAGCATTTTTCGGCAGGCATGGGAGGCAAAGGCAGAATTTACTACATAGGTGGAACGGATGTGCTTCCACGGCCGTTAACACCAAAAGAAGAAGAACATTTAATTTCATGTATGGGAACAGTCGGGGAAAAAGAGGCAAAAAGCAGGCTGATTGAACATAATTTGCGTCTTGTCGTTTACATCGCAAAGAAATTTGAAAACACAGGAGTAGGTGTAGAGGATTTGATTTCAATCGGCACGATTGGTCTGATCAAAGGTATCAATACATTCAACAAGACAAAAAAGATCAAGCTGGCAACATATGCATCACGCTGCATCGAAAACGAAATATTAATGTACCTTAGACGAAACAGCAAGCGGAAAACAGAAGTCTCAATAGACGAGCCATTAAACGTTGACTGGGACGGCAACGAACTTCTATTATCAGATATTTTAGGAACAGACGAAGATATGGTATACCGTGATATGGAAGAAGAAGCAGAGCGTAGACAGCTCTCAAACGCATTGTCAAAACTTCCGTCACGCGAGCGCCGTATAGTAGAGCTTCGCTATGGAATAAACACAGACGATGACCGCGAAATGACACAAAAAGAAGTAGCCGACTTAATGGGCATATCCCAGTCCTACATCTCTCGCCTGGAAAAAAAGATCATGAACCGCCTCAGAAAAGATCTGGTACGCTACGGTTAAGCAAATTGCATGTTAAAAGTTTGATAAGAAAAGTCCTTGGGAAAACTCAAGGGCTTTTCTTTTTCCATGGCTACCCCCAGTTTCTTAAAACTTTACAAATTCTTAAGGAACGCATTCTTGTAAATTTCATCAAACAGGAATATACTATTCAACAGGCAAATTACTATTTAGAAAGGAAGGCAGCAACAGCTGCGTGATATGTATGGAACGTATAAAAAATTATTTGATTAATTTTATGAGAGGAAGATATGGCATTGATCAGATGTCACAGACATTGTTTATTGCAGCACTTATCTTCATTTTGTTTGCAGGGTTTACTCAAAATTTTCTCTTTGAAATGATTGGAATTGCCTTATTTGCATATGCTGATTACCGGGCACTGTCAAAGAATATCCCAGCGAGAAGAGCAGAGAATGCGCGTTACCAGGAAATGGTAAGAAATATCAAAGAAAAAATCCATCCGACAGGCGCAGATAAGACACATCGTGTTTATATCTGCCCAAATAAGTCCTGTGGTCAAAAGATCCGTGTTCCAAAGGGAAAAGGCAAAATTGAAATCACCTGCCCAAAGTGCGGACAGAAGTTTGTAAAGAGAACATAAAAACTGGAAATAAAAACAAGGGTATACAAATATGTTTGGATATGTTACAATAAACCGCGGTGAACTTAAAGTTCGCGAGCTTGAGACGTATGAGTCTTATTACTGCGGACTTTGCAGAGTATTAAAAGACCGCTATGGACTGGCAGGCTGTACAATGCTCAACTATGATATGACATTTTTGGGCATGCTATTGTCAAGCCTTTATGAAGAAAAGGAAGAACCGGCAAAGCGTGTTTGTCGTCCAGGCTTTAAACGTCCGCTGTTAAAGAAGAAATCAAAAAAGCAGCTTAGTCAGACGGCAGTAGTCACAGAGTCGCTTGGCTATGCGGCAGATATGAACTATATGCTTGCTTATCATAACCATATGGATAACTGGCTTGATGAGCATAGCTTTGCTTCATTAAATATGGTTCACCTGATGCAGAAAAATTATAGAAAGCTGGCAAAGAAATATCCGCGCCAGCATAAGGCAATCGCTTCTTATATACAAAAGCTTCATGTTTGTGAGGCCGCCAATGAAAAAAATATCGAGGCCGCAGCCAATCTCACAGGAGAGGCTATGGCAGAGATTTATGCAGCAAAAGACGATTACTGGCAGGATACTCTGCGTCAGATGGGCTACTACATGGGCAAATTTATTTATCTGATGGATGCCTATGATGATGTAGAGAAAGATAGTAAGGATGGCAGCTACAACCCATTTAAGGAGCTGTATAAACAAGAAGGCTTTGAAGAAAAGGTGCGTCAGTACCTTGAGTTAATTATGAGCTGCTGCTGCCGGGCATTTGAAGTACTTCCCATTATTGACAACGCAGAGATTATGAGAAATATTTTGTATGCGGGTGTATGGGCGAAGTATACACGTGTGACGCAGGAGCGAAAGAAACCGGAAACGACCGGTGAGGGAGAAAATAAGGCTGCAGAAAAAGCAGCAGAATGAGTGTGTTTATGGATCCATATCAGGTTTTAGGAGTGTCCCGCGATGCGTCGGACGATGAGATAAAAAAGGCATACCGGAATTTGAGCCGAAAGTACCATCCGGATGCGAACATCAATAATCCAAACAAGGCACAGGCCGAGGAGATGTTTAAAAAGGTACAGGCGGCATATGACCAGATCATGAAAGAGCGTCAGTATGGAGGCCATGGAACAGCAGGCAGCCAGTATGGACCAGGCAGTTCCCACTACGGTGGTTACTCAGGTGGCTACGGAAACTCTTCCTATGGAGGCGGTTCCTATCGAAATGGCTCTGAGTATGGAGATTTCGGCGGATTTGGAGGTTTTGGTGCGTCGGACCGCGAGGAAGAGCCTCGTATGCAGGCCGCACGAAACTTTATAAACTCAGGTCATTATCAGGAAGCATGTAATGTATTAAATTCCATTCAGGAACGAAATGCAAGATGGTATTATTACAGCGCGATTGCAAATTCAGGTATCGGAAATCAGATCAATGCGCTTGAGTATGCAAGAAAGGCAGTACAGATGGAGCCGGGAAATGCCGAGTATCGTCAGCTTGTGAGCCGTCTTGAGAACAATGGCAGATGGTATGCCGACAGAGGTACCCAGTATGGCTTTGGCACAGACGGGCGCTCAAATTGTCTGTCAGATCTTTGCTGCTGCATGTGTGCTTCAAGTATGTGTGGAGGCGGCTTCATGCCATGCTTTTTCTGTATTTAAATATTTATTGAAAATTTAGGCTGCAGACGCTGTAAAAGACGTTTGCAGCTTTTTTCTTAACAATTTTTTACGGTTGTGCAAAGATAAAGTTATTGACTTGACAAACCTATGTTGATTTAATAAAATGGCTCTGTATGTTAAATTAAGAAATAATTAAGGAGAAGGGATAAAGCGATGGTCTTTTCAAGTCTTTTGTTTGTGTTTTTATTTCTGGCATTAAACCTTGTCTGTTACTATTCGGTAAAGACGATTCGTCAGAAAAATATTGTACTGCTCGTATTTTCGCTCATTTTCTATGCGTGGGGCGGTGCTGCATATTTGCTTTTGCTTGCCGGAATGGCATTTTGGAGCTGGCTGTGTGCACTTATGATTGAAAAAAATGAGGAGCAAAAAACAAGAAAGCTTTGGATGTGGGCAGAGTGTCTTGTTTTGCTTGGTCTTCTTATCTTTTTCAAGTATATGAATTTCCTTACAGGAAATTTGAGCGCACTGATTGGTTTTCCAAAAGAGGCAACTAAGATTATTCTTCCAATCGGTATTTCCTTCTATACCTTCCAGCTGCTTTCATATGTAGTAGATGTATATAGAAAGGAAGTTGCTGCACAGCAGGCATATTGGAAGCTTCTTTTATACTGCAGCCTTTTCCATCAGTGCATTGCAGGTCCGATTGTACGTTATCAGACAGTTGCAGCAGAAATTGATGACAGAAAGGTAACACTTACAGATCTGACTAATGGTATTCGCCGTTTTTCAATTGGTCTTGCAAAGAAGGCAATTTTAGCAAATGGCTGTGCTTCTGTTGCTGATACACTTCTTGCTAATACACAGAGTGCGACAACAGCAGGGCTTTGGCTTGGAATGCTCTTTTACATGCTTCAGATTTATCTTGATTTTTCTGCATACTCTGATATGGCCATTGGTATGGGACAGATGGTAGGCTTCCATTATCTTGAAAACTTCAATTATCCATACAGCTCAGTGTCTGTACAGGATTTCTGGAGAAGATGGCATATCTCACTTAGCAGCTTTTTCCGTGATTACGTGTATATCCCGCTTGGTGGCAGCAGAGGAGGAGATCTTCTGACTGTGCGCAATATGTTCATTGTGTGGGCACTGACAGGAATTTGGCATGGCGCAAGCTGGAACTACATATTGTGGGGACTTTATTTCTTCGTATTTCTTGTATTGGAGCGATTTGTGTTAAAGAAGGTGCTCGAAAGACTGCCAAGAGCAGTAGGATGGATCTATGCAATGCTTGTAGTATACTTCGGCTGGGTATTATTTAAATTTGAGAATATGGCAGAGCTTGGAAACGTTCTTTCGGGTATGTTTGGTTTTGGTCATATGGCTGGAAATCTTTCCACACTCTATACATTGTTAAATAATATTTTCCTTCTTATAATTTCCATTATCGCAGTATTCCCAATTGGAAAGAATCTGCGTATGGCGGCATATCGCTATGAAAATAAAAGGAAAAAGGTTCCAACACTTTTGTACTATTTGGATGCAGTTACACCGGTAATATTGATTTTGCTGTCGCTTTTGGCACTTGTCGGAGACAGCTACAATCCATTCTTGTATTTCCAGTTCTAATTTAAGTCCGAAAGAAAGGTTTGTCATGGATAAAAAAGAAAAAGAAGAATTTATGAAACAAAAACGAGCGGCCTATAAAAAGGCTAGAACGTTTGGATTGTTTTTATTTATTGTGGTAATGGCATTTTGCTGTATTCTCGGATTGATGATTCCTGTTCGTCCAAAGGAATCGGTACTAGAAAAAAGAGAGTTAGCAAAGTTTCCGCAAATTACTGTTTCAGGTGTGTTAGATGGAAGTTACTTTTCTGATATTTCCACATGGTACTCTGATTCCTATCCGCTTCGTGATGTGTGGATGTCAGGAAGCAATGCTATGAAAAAACTTTATGGAATAAAAACAAAGCAGATTGTATCAAATAAGGGCACAGCAGATGAGATTCCAGTTGTGACAAAAAATGAAAATGAAGAGACATCTGAGGCTGTTACAGAAGAATCAGAGCAGGAATCTGTTCAGACAGAAGTAACTACAGCGCTAGCAGAAAGTACACCGGCCAAGGCAACAGCACCGGCACAGATTGTGCTTCCGACAGATGATCCGTCATATTCACTTCCTGCTATTACAGGTCAGACATTAAATGGTGTTTATGTAGAGGGAGATACTGGTTACGGTATGTATTTCTTTAACCAGCAGGCAGCTACAACATATATTGATATGGTTAACCGCACTGCAGATACCTTTGCAGGTACAGCAAATGTGTATACTATGCTTGTTCCAAACAGCGAAGCTTTTTATCTGACAGATGAGGAGCGTGCGCAGTTAGAGCCGGATTGGAGAAACGAGAAGGCGGCAACTGATTATTATGTGGCAAGCTTTAACTCAAATGTTAAAAATATTGATATTTACGATGTGCTTGCAGCTCATACAGATGAGTATATTTATTTTAGAACAGATCACCACTGGACAGGACTTGGTGCATATTATGCTTACACTGCGTGGGCACAGGAAAAGGGCGTAGATGCGCATGCGCTTGAAGAATATGAGCAGGTAACATTCCCAGGCTTTACAGGTTCATATTACACAGAGACGCAGGCAGCAGCAATGGAAGCAAATCCAGATACAGTCATTGCATATAAACCGCTTACATGTGACAGAATGACATTTACAGATACTGATGGAAATACCTTAAACTGGCCTATCATAAACGATGTATCAGGCTATCGCAGTACACAAAAGTACAGCTGTTTTGCAGCAGGAGATCAGCCATTTAGCTATATTGAAAACCCAAATGTCGCAAATGGACAGGCATGTATTCTTGTAAAGGAATCATATGCAGATGCATTCGTTCCGTATTTAACAGATCATTATCAGTTTATTTACTGGTTTGACTACAGAGAATACAACGGAAATATTACAGAATATATTCGTACTGTCACACAGACAGAGGGAATAAATACGGTCGATATAATGTTCTTAAATGGACTAGATCCAATCAGTTCGATTGAGTCAATGAACCGCTTAAACAGTCTGATGCAGTAACGCACACAGCCGTTAACAGATACGGCGGAAAGGTATGGTTATTTTATTTATGCAGTATTTGATTATTTTTCTGATTTCCATGGTGCCGCTCATTGAGTTAAGAGGTGCAATTCCGTATGCAATTGGATTTAAACTTCCGCTATTGCCATCTTACATCATCTGTATCCTTGGAAATATGCTTCCAGTGCCATTTATCTTTTTATTTGCAAGAAAGATTCTCGTGTGGGGAAGTGATAAAAAGTACATTGGCGGCTTCTTCAACTGGTGTCTTAAAAAAGGAGAGAAAGGCGGAAAGAAGCTTCAGGAAAAGGCAGGAAGAGGCCTTTATGTGGCACTGTTTTTGTTTGTAGGAATACCGCTTCCGGGAACAGGCGCATGGACAGGAACACTTGCAGCAAGCCTTCTTGATATGGATTTTAAAAAGAGCACACTTGCTGTTATGTGTGGTGTCGTGCTGGCAGGCATCATTATGGGATTAGTAAGCGGAGGCGTGTTCTCCTTCATTCGGTAAGCTTAAAGGATGCCCACGAATTGCTACGTTACTTCGTAACTCTCGCAATTCTAAAAATATTCGGATTCGCTGATTTTCTTCGAAAATCGCTGCATTCTCATATTTTAGCGGGTCCCAAGCTCAAAATCCCTGTCGTGCAAGCATGATCGGATTTGTAGCTTTTGACCCTGGCATCCTATGTAGGGGGTATCTCAGCTGAGATATCCCTTCATTGTTTTTAAGGCACTTTTTTCAAGGCGAGAGACCTGTGCCTGGGAAATGTGTATTTCCTGTGCAATCTCCATCTGAGTCTTTCCTTCATAAAAACGCATTTTGATAATGCGCTGCTCCCGCTTAGGGAGCTTTTTTAATGCCTCACAAAGTGCAATCTCCTGAACCCAGTTATCCTCTTTATTTTTCTTATCACTGATTTGATCCATGACATAGAGCGTGTCACCGCCGTCACTGTAAACGGGCTCATAAAGACTGAGCGGACTTTGAATCGCATCAAGCGACTGAATAATTTCCTCGCGGTTGATGCTTGTACGCTCAGCAATCTCATCAAGAGTTGGCTCACGGTCAAGCTCCCTTGTCAGTGCTTCCCTTGCGGAAACAGTTTTATAAGCGATATCGCGAAGGGAACGAGAGACACGTATACTGTTATTGTCCCGCAAAAAGCGTCTTACCTCACCGATGATCATCGGAACTGCGTAGGTTGAAAATTTAACCTGATGACTAAGATCAAAATTGTCAATTGCCTTCATTAAGCCAATGCAGCCGATCTGAAACAAATCATCAATATTTTCACCGCTTGAAGAAAAGCGGCCAATCACACTTAAAACGAGACGTAAATTTCCAGTAATGTAAAGCTCACGTGCCTGTTGATCTCCATTTTTGATTCGGTGGAACAAAGTTTCCTTCTCACTGCTGTCAAGCAGAGGCAACGTTGCCGTGTTGACTCCGCAGATTTCCACTTTGTAGCCTGCCATCTGTATCCTTCCTTTCCGCAGCAGTCGCTGCCGCCATAAATTATGCATTAAAAGGATGCACAGAAAGAAGGGGCTTTATACGCGCGTTTATTGCGAAAGACTTTCGGTGCAGGAAAATACCTTGCAATTAAAAATAAAATTCTGTATGATTATAGTGTGGGGCAGCAAAACGTCCCGTGCTGCAAAGGAGAAAATTATGGATACTGTCTTTTTTGACATGGATGGAACACTGATTGACACAGAAAAATATTACAATGTGTGTTGGTGTGAAGCAATTGCAAAATTTGGTTATACCATTACAAAAGAAGAGGCACTTGACCTTAGAAGTCTTGGCCGGCCGCATGTGTATCGCTTTTTTGAAGAAAAATATGGAAAGGGTTTTCCGTATGATGAAATGCGCGCATATAGAAAAAAGATCATGGAAGAAATGCTTAAACGAGATGGCATTACTGTAAAGCCCGGTGCAAAAGAAATTCTTTTATGGCTAAAAAGCCGTCAGATACGCTGCATGATCGCAACGGCAACAGATCTTGAGCGCACAAACCGTTACCTTGAAATGGCAGGATTGTCATCTTATTTTGACGAAATAATAAGTGCTGTTATGGTAAAAAACGGAAAGCCGTCACCAGATATTTATCAGCTTGCATGTGAAAAAGCAGGCCGTATACCGTCAGATTGTATTGCAATCGAGGATTCGCCAAATGGTGTACGTGCTGCGGCCGCAGCAGGATGCCGTGTTTTCATGATTCCTGACTTAGATGAGCCAGATGAGGCAACGCGCGCGCTGTGCGAAGGAGTTTTTCCTAGTTTGTCAGAGCTTCGCACGCACTTTGTAAAAATTTTGTAAGTTGCAAGTAACCGTTTTCTGCGGTATGATAGAATAATGTAAGGGCAAAAAGCTCTAAAATTTTTTGAAGGGAAGCATATATGGAAGTAAAAGATAGAAAAGATATTGATGTAAAAGATACATGGAACCTTGAAAGCATTTATGCAAACAATGAATTGTGGGAAGAGGATTACGCCGCTCTTGAAAAGGACGCAGCAGAATTTGCAAAGTTAAAGGGGGCAATTGAAGCAGACGTTAGTAAGATCCCGGCAGTTCTCGATGCTTACTATGGACTGCATCGCCGTTTAAGCAAATTGAGTGTTTACGCAAGAATGCGCTTTGATCAGGACACGACAGACAGCACTTACCAGACAATGTCAGCAAAGATCGGCAGCCTTGGCGTAAAGATTGGCGCAGCTAGTGCCTTTGTAGAGCCGGAGATTCTTTCTTACAGCAAGGAGCAATTAGAAGCTGCAGAAAAAGAAAATGAGCGCACTGCTTATTATGGAAGAAAGATTGAAGAGATGCTTCGCGGACAGGAGCACACATTAGATGCAGAAAAGGAAGAGCTTTTAGCTGCAGCAGGAGACATGGCAGAGGCACCAGATGATATTTTCAGCGTGTTAATGAATGCTGATATGAAGTATCCTGATATCGTGCTTGAGGACGGCACACATCTGCCGCTGACAAACAGCACATATATTTCCTACATGGAGTCACCAGACCGTGCAGTAAGAGAAGGTGCATTTAAGACACTTTACGGTCAGATTGCAAGCTTAAAGAATACATTTGCAGCAATATACCGCGGCAACTTAAAGCAGGCAAAATTTTATGCACAGTCAAGAAAATATTCATCAGCACGTGCTATGTATTTGGCAGATTCAAATGTGCCAGAGAGCGTTTATGACAACTTATTAAGTGCTGTTCACGAGGCACTTCCTATGATGTACCGCTACGTTGCTGTTAGAAAGAAAGTGCTTGGCGTAGACAAGCTTCACATGTATGATGTTTACACACCAATCGTTGCCGCACAGAATCAGACATACGAGTTTGAGCAGGCAAAGCAGATGGTGCTTGAGGCATTAAAGCCGATGGGAGAGGATTATCTTTCTCATGCGCGTGAGGGTCTTGAAAACCGCTGGATTGATATTTATCCAAACAAGGGAAAGAAAGGCGGCGCATACTCTTGGGGCTGCTACGACTCACAGCCATTCATACTGCTAAACTACACAAAAAATCTTGACAGCGTATTTACACTGATTCATGAGATGGGTCATTCCATTCATTCCTACTATTCAATAACTGCACAGGATTACGCATACTCTGATTACAAGATCTTTGTAGCAGAGGTCGCTTCTACATGCAATGAGTGCTTATTGATGCATGATCTTTTGGAAAAGACAACAGATAAGGAGCAGAGAAAATATCTGTTAAATCATTATCTGGACAGCTTTAAGGGAACATTGTTCCGTCAGACGATGTTTGCTGAGTTTGAGAAGACTGCACATGATTACTGTGCACAGGGAAAGCCTCTGACAGCAGAAGCATTAAGTCAGATGTATCTGGAATTAAATCAGAAGTATTTTGGACCAGATATGGAAAAGGATGAGGAGATTGCATACGAGTGGATGCGTATTCCTCATTTCTACACACCATTCTACGTATATCAGTATGCAACAGGATACTCCGCAGCAGTTGCGTTGTCTGCAAAGATCTTAAAGGAAGGAAAGCCGGCAGTAGATGCCTACATGAGCTTCTTAAAGGGCGGTGAGAGCAAAGATCCGATTGATCTTTTAAAGATGGCTGGTGTAGATATGACAACAGAAAAGCCGGTAGCCGATGCACTGGCATTATTTGGAGAGTTAGTAGCAGAGTTGGAAGCACTTGTCTGAAAGGCTGGTGAAACATGACACAATACGAAGCAATAGGCAGACGCCATTCCGTCAGGCGTTTTCAGATGACGGCAATTGATCCGCATATTATGAAGCAGATTAATTGCTTTATTCAGACACTTGCACCGCTGCATCCGCAGGCAGCGTACAGGATCGCCGTTGTGGAGGCATACAATACACAAAAGCATGTTTTTAAAGGCATGTTTTTGGTGCAGGCACCATATTATCTGGTGCTTTCAGCAAAGGATCATCCATTTGCGGCAGTCAATGCCGGATATGTGATGGAGCAGCTGGTTTTATATCTGGTATCAAAGGGCTTTGCTACATGTTATCTTGGAGATGCAAAGTCAAAGCCGGATCTTGACCAGTATCAGCCGATGATTGTTGTAGCATTTGGAAAGGCGGCGGCCACAGCAGTAAAAAAGCCGGCTAGCCGCAAAAAATTAACAGAGCTTGTGAATCAGCCGCCGGTAGCGCAGCAAAATGCCCGAAAGATTATCGAGGCAGCAAGGATTGCGCCATCTGCATTCAATCTCCAGCCTTGGCGTTTTATGCCGCAGGATGGGAAAATTCATGTCTTTATGAAAAAAGAAAGTCTTATGCAGACAAAGCGAATGAAAGAGCTGACGCTTCTTGACATGGGTATTGCTATGTGTCATATGGCGCTTGCGGCAGAAGAACTTTGGCTTGATTGGCGTCTGTCAAGAGAAGATACGTCAAAGGAGCCGATATGGAAGGGCTGCCAATATGTGGCAACACTTTACTATGAGATAAAAAGCTTTTGATTTTGTTTGTTCATAAAATTTTCGCGCCGCGCATAAAGTATGTTAGAAAATGCAAAGCGGTGGGTGAATCCTATAAACACAAGTAATAAAGCAAAGAAAATAAGACGAAGCATGATGGCAGGACTGGCAACATTTGCTGTGGCAATCCTGCTGTTTGCACAGATCGTGTTGTCTGCGGATGAAGCAAAAATGCCAGCGCAGGAATCACTCTATGCCAGATCAGCTGCATTAATTGATGGAGATACTGGCAGACTGCTTTACGGTAAGGAGGAAGATGTGATCCTGCCTATGGCAAGCACGACAAAGATTATGACATGTATTCTTGTGCTTGAGATGATGGAGCCAGAAGAAATATGCACAGCATCTGCCTATGCTGCCTCACAGCCGCAGGTGCATCTTGGCGTGCAAAAAGGCTGGTCATTTCGCTGCGAGGATCTCTTATATTCATTGATGTTAGAAAGCCATAACGATACGGCTGTTATCTTAGCAGAGGCAGCTGCAGGAAGTGTAGAGGGCTTTGCTACATGGATGAATAAAAAGGCAAAAGAGATCGGGCTTAGCCAGACACATTTTGTAACACCAAACGGGTTAGATAATGAGGCACATTATACAACGGCAAGAGAGCTTGCGCTTCTTCTTCGCTATTGCATTCGTACCTCGCCAAAAAGCAAAGAATTTTTAAAGATCACGCGTACAGCGCAGTATGAATTTACCGATACGACAGGTGCTTATTCATTTTCAGTGTATAATCATAACGCATTTTTGCAGATGATGGACGGTGCACTGACAGGGAAGACAGGATTTACAGGAAAAGCAGGGTATTGTTATGTCGGTGCCCTAGAAAGAGATGGGCGTCTTTATATAGTATCGCTTCTTGCATGCGGTTGGCCGGGAAATAAAAGCTATAAATGGGCTGATACAAAAAAGCTTATGAACTATGGGCTGTCAGCTTATGAAACAAAAAAGCTTGAGACACCGGCAGTACCCAAAATGAGCGCATCAGTTATTGATGGTGTATATGACTGGACTAAGCAGACAAAGTCACAGGTAAAGTTAATCTGTCCCGATGCACCAGATAAATATCAGGTGCTTGCAAAAGATGGAGAGAAAATTGAAATTCAAATCAGAGCCAGAAAAGAGCTTGCATCGCCCGTATTAGAAGATGAAGTTTGCGGTGAAGTCTCCTTTTGGCTTAGTGAGGTATGTTTAGGTACATATCCAATTTATCCGGAACAGGCAGTAGACAAACGCGCATTTGTCTGGTATATTATGCGTGTACTTTCTTTGCTGCTGTAATTTGTAGAAAAATCAGGCGGTATAAGGTGAGTAGATTAAACAGAGAAAAAAAGTTGATGGTTGTATTTCCTACAACGACAGATGCCATGCATATGCAGCAGGCAGCCACAAAGTATAAGCTTCCAGGTCGCATGATACCGCTTCCGGGCGGAATAGAGGCTGGATGTGGGCTTGCATGGTGCACATTGCCAGAACAAAAAAATATGCTTGAGGCATTGACAGAAGAGCTTGGAATTAACACACAAGGTTTTTTTGAAAAGGAATGGTGAAAGGAACAATGATGAGAAATTGGAAATTGAGAAGCAGTGTAATTGTACTTGCAGCAGTAATGATGGCTTCGTCAGGCTGCGGCAAAAAAAATAATGATACAGCAAGTCTTCCGCAGCTGCCAAGCCAGACACAAACACAAGAACAAACAATTGAGCAGACTATACCTGTAACGACAGAGGAAGAAGCAATTCCAGTTCCGGTAGCGCCAGGAGAAGTGAATGTATCGTCATCTTCGTCAGCAAGCGCGTCAAGCTTGGCAGCTGCATCGTCACAGGCTGTACAGGCAGAAGATGGCTACGAGCCGCGAGATGAAGAAGTTTATGCGACACAAAAGGTTAATATTCGCGAGACAGCTTCTACAGACGCAGCAAAGGCAGGCTCTCTTGAGGCGGGTGCATCCATTCACAGAATAGGCTACACTGCAGAGTGGAGTAAGGTAGAATATAACGGTACAACATGTTACATTGCAAGTGAATATCTTTCAGATAAGGCACCAGAAACTGTAAATCAGCAGGTACAGGCACCAAGCGCAGCTACGGAGCTTTGGAGTGGTGATTTAGGTACACTCAGTACAAATGAGTTCAGCGGAATTGCAGACTATAGGGATCGCGATGCGTTAAATGTTCCGAATGGATGCTATTACTTAAAGAAGCTGTATGGAAAGTATAATGCAAAGTTTATTGAAGATACATCAAAGAAAGTAATTTATCTTACTATGGACGAGGGATATGAGGCAGGCTTTACACCTCAGATTCTTCAGACACTTCGCGAGAAGAACGTAAAAGCAACCTTCTTTGTCACAAAAGAATTTTATGACAGCAATCCAGAGTACATTAAACAGATGATTGATGAAGGTCACACTGTAGGAAATCACACCTGCAACCACAAGAATATGCCATCGCTTTCACTTGAGGAGCAGACAAACGAGATCATGGTTCTTCACAACCTGGTTAAAGACAACTTTGGTTACGAGATGAAGCTGTTTAGATTCCCAGAGGGTTCTACAAGTGAGCAGTCATTAGGTCTTGTAGAAAGCCTCGGCTACCAGAGCGTATTCTGGAGCTTCCACTATTTAGATTACAACTCCGATGCTCAGAAAGATCCGGCAGAGGCATTGCAGCTTTGCATGGACAGCATTCATCCTGGTGCAATCTATCTGCTTCATGCAAAGTCAGCGACAAACACACAGATCCTTGGAGAATGGATAGATGCAGTGCGCGCCGCAGGCTATGAATTTGGAGGTGGACTGCCGACTACGTGGTAACCATAAAAAAATCCCCTGATAGAGGAGAAATCCTCTACCGGGGGATTTTTTGTGTGTTTAAAATTTGAGTAATTTTATTTACTTCTCTGCGCGAAGGAATGCCTCGTATCCGCGACATGTCTCGTAAACGTCGATCTTACTTACAACTTCCCACGGTGCGTGCATGTTAAGAACCGGAACGCCACAGTCGATAACTTCCATGTTCAGGTTTGCAAGGATATAAGCGATAGTTCCGCCACCTCCCTGGTCAACCTTTCCAAGCTCGCTAGTCTGGAAGAATACGCCTGCATCGTCCATTACCTTTCTAAGGTAAGCGATATACTCTGCATTAGCATCATTGCAGCCGCTCTTTCCGCGAGCACCGGTATACTTATTGAATGTGAAGCCTCTTCCACAGAAAGCACTGTTCTTTCTCTCATTTACCTCTGGGTAATTTGGATCAAATGCAGCACTTACGTCAGATGAGAGCATCTTGGAGTTTTTCAGACAGCGGCGAAGAATAAGATCGCTGTATGATGCGCTAGTCAGTGCAATAAGCTCAGCAACGATATTCTCGAAGAAACGGGAATGCATACCAGTAGCACCGTTGCTTCCAACCTCTTCCTTATCAACAAGCAGACAGCAGCTTGTATGTACAGGATTCTCTACCTTGAGCATAGCAGCAAGAGAAGTGTAGGAGCATACACGGTCATCATGGCCATAGCCCATGATCATGCTGCGGTCAAGTCCATAATCTCTTGCAGGACCAGCCGGAACGATCTCAAGCTCAGCAGACAGGAAATCTTCTTCCTCAATGTCATACTTTTCCTTTAACATAGAAAGGATCAGCTCCTTAACAGGCTCCTTGCAGTCATCAGAAGCATTCATAACAGGACGGCTTCCAACAGTCAGATTTAACTTCTCGCCCTCGATTGCCTTAGAGAGAGTCTTTGCCATCTGATCACCAGATAAGTGAATCAAAAGATCAGAGATACCAAGTACCGGATCAGACGGATCCTCACCGATTACAACATTGACAACAGTGCCGTCCTTCTTTGCAACAACGCCGTGAAGAGCAAGCGGAAGAGCAACCCACTGATATTTCTTGATTCCGCCATAGTAGTGTGTATCAAGAAGAGCAAAATCCTCATCCTGATAAAGCGGATTCTGCTTAACATCAATACGAGGAGAGTCAATGTGTGCACCAAGGATATGCATACCCTTTTCCATCGGCTCAGTACCAACTACAAATAAAGCAATTGTCTTGCCCATGTTGTTAGCATAAACCTTATCGCCAGCCTTTAATGGTGTACCAGCCTCGATACAGTCATTTAAGTTCTTGTATCCAGCAGCCTCAGCCAGACGAATACTTTCCTCTACGCACTCACGCTCTGTCTTGCAGTCGGAGATGAATTTGATATAATCAGTGCAGAGTGCATTTACCTGTGCGAGCTTTGCTTCATCGCAGGATTTCCATGCATTTTTACGTTCCATAACAAATACTTCCTTTCTTTTTGGGAAAACATAGAGTATCCCTTATCATTCTTATTCATTATACCATAGGAAATGAAGTTTGTCTTATTAAAAGTACAAAAAATTGCAAATTCTTGTTGAATTATTTGCTCAAAAACGATACAATGTTAAATGGCAGAAGATGGTTTTAACCATTAGAATAAAAAATTAAACGGAGGACGAATATGAGTACAACATCACAGAATTCAGCAAGCAGCCGTATAAGTGCTTTGCTTGATGACAACAGTTTTGTTGAGATCGGCGGATCAGTTACTGCCAGAAATACCGATTTCAATTTGCAGAACAAAGAAACACCTGCAGATGGAGTATTAACAGGATATGGTACTATTGATGGTGCCCTTGTCTATGTTTACAGCCAGGACGCAACTGTTCTGGGCGGTTCCATCGGAGAAATGCACGCAAAGAAGATTGTAAAGCTTTACAGCCTTGCAATGAAGGTAGGTGCACCGGTAATCGGTCTGGTAGACTGTGCAGGAATGAGATTAGAGGAGGCTACCGATGCATTAGAGGCATTTGGTAAGCTGTATGAGTGCCAGGCACTTGCATCTGGCGTAGTTCCACAGATCACAGCAGTTTTCGGAACCTGCGGCGGTGGTATGGCAGTAGTTCCGGCTCTGACTGATTTCACATTTATGGAGGCAAAGAACGCAAAGCTGTTCGTTAATTCTCCAAATGCATTAGAGGGCAACAAGACTGAGAATACAGCAAACGCAGCATTCCAGAGCAGCGAGGCTGGTATGGTAGATGTAGTTGCACAGGAAGATGAGCTGTTAGAGAGCATCCGCACCTTAGTAAGCATTCTGCCGGCAAACAACGAGGATGACATGTCCTACAGCGAGTGCACAGATGACTTAAATCGTGCATGTACAGATCTTGAAGCATCAGCAGCAGATCCGGCACTTAGCCTGCCAATGATCTCTGATGATAACTTCTTCTTCGAGGTAAAGAAGGATTACGCAAAGGATATGGTAACTGGCTTTATCCGCTTAAACGGAAACACCATCGGCGCAATTGCAAACCGTACTGCTTTATATGACGAAGAGGGCAAGGAGGCTGAGACCTTCGACGGTACCTTAAGCGCAGAGGGTGCTGAGAAGGCAGCAGAGTTCGTAAACTTCTGTGACGCATTCTCCATCCCAGTTTTAACATTGACAAATGTTACCGGATACAAGGCAACAAAGTGCCAGGAGAAGAGAATCGCAAAGGCAGCTGCAAAGCTGATTTATGCATTCCATGATATGACTGCTCCAAAGGTAAATGTAATCGTAGGCGCAGCAAACGGAACAGCATCCTTAGCAATGAACAACAGTGCAGATATGACATATGCATGGCCGCAGGCTACCATCGGCATGATGGATCCAGTAAGTGCAGCAAAGATCATGTATGCAGATGAGATTGCAAAGGCAGATGATAAGAATGCTCTTATAAGCGAGAAGGCAGCAGCTTACGCTAAGCTTCAGGCAAGTGCAGAGTCTGCAGCTAAGAGAGGTTATGTAGACAGCATTATCGCTCCGGAAACTACAAGACAGATCGCTGCAGCAGCATTTGAGATGCTGTTCACAAAGAGAGAGGACCGTCCGGCAAAGAAGCACGGTACCGTTTAATCCAGAAACACAGTACCGTGTGAACACATCGCGGATTAATGATCCCCTATGTGTGTACGGGGTGGAATGAGAGGTAGATATGAAAAGAAAGTTAGCAGTATTATTAAGTGTGCTGCTGTGTGCGTTTGGGCTGACTGCCTGCTCCTCATCCAGTGCTTCTGATACAGCAAGTGAGGACATGGCTGTCTACAAGACAGAGGCAGTTGCACTCATTGATACACTTGTAAATGAGCAGAAAACACTTGACGAGTTAAAGGCTGAGGCAAATGACGAGGATGAGGCCGCTGCATTTGAGGCTGGTTTTTCAGCGTGGGAAGATGCAAAGGAAGAACTCGGCGCAGTTAGCGAGATCAAAGAGGATTCTGCTGATGTCAGCTACGAAAACCAGAACAAGCTTTATGTTGTCAGTGTAGACGGAACCTTTGACAAGCGTGATGCAGTTGTCACTGTTACCTTTGATAAGAAGGGAAATTTAAGTTCTGTTGCATTCAACGGTGTTTATACACTGGGTGAGAAGATGTCAAAGGCAGCCTTAAATACCGTTATGGGTCTGGCAGTCGTATTCATTATGCTGATCTTCATCAGCTTGATCATCTACTGCTTCAAGTTTATCCATGAGGCAGAGGAAAGAGCAGCTGCAAAGAAGAAGGCTTCAGAGCCTGCTCCGGCACCTGCACCAGTAGTAGAAGAAACAGTAGAAGAAGAGGACGATCTTGAGCTTGTAGCTGTTATTGCAGCAGCAATCGCAGCAAGCGAAGGTACCGATCCGAATGGTCTGGTAGTTCGTTCTATTAAGAGAGTTGGCAAGACAAACAACTGGAAAAGAGCATAAAAGCAGCCGCAAAGCGGCAGAAGGAGATTAAGATGAAAAATTATACCATTACTGTAAATGGCAATGTATATGAAGTAACTGTTGAAGAAGGAACCGGATCCGCAGCAGCTGCAGCACCAAAGGCAGCTCCTAAGGCAGCACCGAAGGCTGCTCCAAAGGCAGCAGCACCGGCTGGCGCACAGGGTGCTGTAAAGATCAGCGCTCCAATGCCAGGTAAGATTCTTGGTGTTAAGGCAAACGCTGGTGACGCTGTAAATAAGGGTCAGGTAATCGTTGTTCTTGAGGCTATGAAGATGGAGAACGATATCGTAGCACCTCAGGACGGAACCGTAGCTTCTATCAATGTAACAGCAGGACAGTCCGTTGAGTCTGGCGCAGTACTTGCTACAATGAACTAATGAAGCTCCTACGTAAGTAGGTGAATCCTGCATATGCAGGAAATATACGGGAGGTATTAGACAATGAGTTATGTAACTGAAACATTAGGCAATCTAATCCACCAGACCGCGTTCTTCAATCTGTCATGGGGCAACCTGTTAATGATCCTTGTTGCACTGGTATTCTTATACCTGGCAATCAAGAAGGGATACGAGCCGTTACTGCTTGTGCCGATTGCATTCGGTATGCTGCTTGTTAACATGTATCCGGAAATCATGGCAAACCCGGAAGACACTTCAAACGGTGTTGGAGGATTACTGCATTATTTCTATATTCTGGACGAGTGGAGTATTCTGCCGTCTCTGATCTTCATGGGTGTTGGTGCGATGACTGACTTCGGTCCGCTGATCGCAAACCCAATCAGCTTTTTGATGGGTGCTGCTGCACAGCTTGGTATCTATCTGGCTTACTTTATGGCAATCCTTATGGGATTCTCTGATAAGGCAGCTGCAGCAATCTCTATCATTGGCGGTGCTGACGGCCCGACCTCTATCTTCCTTTGCGGTAAGTTAGGACAGACACAGTACATGGGACCAATCGCCGTTGCTGCATATTCTTACATGTCTCTTGTTCCGATCATTCAGCCGCCGATCATGAAGGCACTGACTACAGAGAAAGAGAGAAAGATCAAGATGGAGCAGCTTCGTCCAGTATCAAAGCTGGAGAGAATCCTGTTCCCGATCATCGTAACAATCGTTGTTGTTTTGATTCTTCCAAGTACTGCACCGCTTATCGGTATGCTTATGCTTGGTAATTTGTTCCGCGAGAGTGGTGTTGTTAAGCAGCTTACTGAGACAGCTTCCAACGCACTTATGTATATCGTAGTTATCCTTCTTGGTACTTCTGTAGGTGCATCTACCAGTGCAGAGGCATTCTTAAAGATGGATACCTTAAAGATCGTTGCACTTGGTATGATCGCTTTCGCATTTGGTACTGCAGGCGGTGTCCTTCTTGGAAAGCTTTTGTGCAAGGTTACAAAGGGCAAGATCAATCCGCTTATCGGTTCAGCAGGTGTATCTGCCGTTCCGATGGCAGCGCGTGTATCACAGAAGGTTGGTTCAGAGGCAGATCCGAGCAACTTCCTTTTGATGCATGCAATGGGACCAAACGTAGCCGGTGTTATCGGTACGGCCGTTGCGGCAGGTACGTTTATGGCAATATTTGGAGTATGATGCCAGGGGATCGAACTCAAAAGCCGATCGTGCTTGCACGATGAGGTTTTTGAGCTTGGGACCCGCAAAAACATGAGGATGCAGCGATTTTCAAAGAAAATCAGCGAATCCGAATGTTTTTAGAATTGCGAAAGATGCGAAGCAACGGAGCAATTCGTAGGCATCAGTTAAAGTATACTGATAAAATTTGGAGGTAATATAATGGCAGAGCAAGTAAAAAGGCCAGTAGGAATTACAGAGACGGTCTTAAGAGATGCGCATCAGTCTCTGATGGCAACTAGAATGACCACAGAGCAGATGCTTCCAATCGTTGAGAAAATGGATCAGGTAGGATACCACTCCGTAGAGTGCTGGGGTGGCGCTACATTTGATGCCAGCCTTCGTTTCCTGAAGGAAGATCCGTGGGAGAGACTGCGTAAATTGAGAGCAGGCTTCAAGCATACAAAGCTGCAGATGCTGTTCCGTGGACAGAACATCTTAGGCTACAATCACTATGCAGATGACGTAGTAGAGTACTTCGTACAGAAGTCAGTTGCAAATGGTATGGATATCATCCGTATCTTCGACTGCTTCAACGATCTGCGTAACTTAAAGACAGCAGTAAACGCAACAAAGGCAATCAAGAAGGAGAACCCAAATGCTGAGGCACAGATCGCACTGTGCTACACCCTTGGTGATGCTTACACACTTGATTACTGGAAGAAGATTGCAAAAGAGATCGAGTCCATGGGTGCAGATTCTATCTGTATCAAGGATATGGCAGGTCTTCTTGTTCCGTATAAGGCAACTGAGCTTGTTACAGCTCTTAAGAGCGCAACAAAGCTTCCGATTCAGATTCATACCCACTACACCTCTGGTGTTGCATCCATGACATATATGAAGGCAGTTGAGGCTGGCGCAGATGTTATCGATACAGCAATGAGCCCATTAGCTATGGGTACCAGCCAGCCGGCTACTGAGGTTATGGTAGAGACCTTCAAGGGAACTCCATACGATACAGGTCTTGATATGAAGCTTCTGGGAGAGATCGCTGACTACTTCCGTCCGATTCAGGAGGAAGCTCTTAAGTCTGGCCGCATCAACCCGAAGGTTATGGGTGTTAACATCAAGACTTTGATGTATCAGGTACCAGGCGGTATGCTTTCCAACCTGGTAAGTCAGTTAAAGGAAGCAGGCGCTGAGGACAAGTACTATCAGGTACTTGAGGAAGTTCCGAGAGTACGTAAGGACTTCGGAGAGCCGCCGCTTGTTACTCCGTCTTCTCAGATCGTTGGTACTCAGGCAGTTCTTAACGTTCTTCAGGGCGAGAGATACAAGATGATGACCAAGGAGTCTAAGAAGATCTTAAGAGGTGAGTTTGGACAGACTGTTAAGCCATTTAACAAGGAAGTTCAGAAGAAGGCAATCGGAGACGAGAAGCCGATCACCTGCCGTCCGGCAGATCTGATCAAGCCACAGTTAGACAAATTCCGCAAGGAGGCAGCTCAGTATATCCAGCAGGACGAGGATGTACTGACCTATGCACTGTTCCCGCAGGTTGCTACTGAGTTCTTCAAGTATCGTGAAGCACAGCAGACAAAGGTAGATCCAGCTGCTGCGGATACAAAGAATAAGGCATACCCGGTATGATACTAGAATTGCGAAAGCTGCGAAGCAGCGGAGCAATTCGTAGGTATCATTTACAGTAAAATAATAAAAAGGGACTCTTGGAAAACAAGGGTCCCTTTTTTGAAAAAAGGATTGTGTGAAAATTTTTTATGAGCAAAGTAATAGTAATAGGCGGCGGTGCCGCTGGAATGATGGCTGCATTAAAGGCAGCCGAGAATGGTCATGATGTGACACTGCTTGAGAAAAATGAAAAGCTTGGCAAAAAGCTTTTTATCACAGGAAAGGGTCGATGCAACGTGACAAATGCCTCCGATATGGAGACAATCATGAGCCAGATCGTGACAAATCCACGTTTTCTTTACAGTGCATTTTCTGACTGCAGCAACACAGATGTCATGGAACTTATTGAAAACGGCGGATGTCCGCTTAAGATAGAAAGAGGTCAGCGCGTATTCCCAGAGTCAGATAAGTCCTCTGATATCATAAGCTGCTTTTCGCGCCTTTTAAAAAAGGCTGGCGTAGAAATTATATTAAATAAGGAAGTAACGCATATCATCACCGAAGAAGGACGTGCAGCAGGCGTGTCACTTTCCGATGGAAAAAAAATAAGCGCCGATGCCATAGTGCTTGCAACAGGCGGTCTTTCCTATGCGTCAACAGGCTCCACGGGAGACGGACACCGCATGGCAAGAGAGCTTGGTCATACAGTGACACCATGCTTTCCGGCATTAGTGCCAGTTAACACAAAAGAAGACTGGTGCCGCACACTGCAGGGATTGTCACTTAAAAATGTTACCTTCACTGTAAAAGACGGCAAAAAGAAGCTGTATGAGGATTTTGGAGAGATGTTGTTCACTCATTTTGGCATCAGCGGACCACTTGTATTAAGTGCAAGTAGTAAAATCGTCAAAAAGCTTGATAAAAATCCGCTTTCAGCTTTTATAGACTTAAAGCCGGCGCTTACAGACGAGCAGCTTGATGCAAGACTTTTGCGAGACTTCTCACAGGAAAAAAATAAGCAGTTTAAAAATGCATTAAATGGCTTATTCCCGGCAAGACTAGCAGAGCAGATCGTCATTTTGTCAGGCATAAATCCAGACAAGGAAGTAAACGCCATCACAAAAGAAGAGCGTGCCCATCTTGTTTCTTTAACCAAAAATCTCCCATTGACCATTATTAGTGTCAGGAGTTATAATGAAGCTATTATCACGCAGGGCGGCGTCAAAGTGCAGGAAGTACAGCCAAAGACCATGGAGTCAAAGCTTGTACAGGGACTGTATTTTGCAGGCGAACTACTAGATATTGATGCCCTCACAGGAGGCTACAACCTGCAGCTTGCATGGTCCACGGGAAGCCTGGTAGGGGATAGTATTGTATAAATACGTGAATAGCGTGACAAACACTTCACCGAAACGCCTCGCAGAAGAATCGTAAAAAGAAAAGGAGACAAACAAATGGGTTTTAACATCGCAATTGATGGTCCGGCAGGAGCCGGAAAAAGCACCATCGCAAAGCTTGCAGCAAGCGAGCTTTCCTATATATATGTAGATACAGGCGCCATGTACCGCGCAATCGGTCTGTATGTATATCGTAAGCATGTGCCAGAAGAAGATACAAACGCTATTGGAGAGACTGCGAAAGAGACAGAAGTTTCCATTCGTTATATCGACGGTGAGCGCCATGTATATTTAAATGGTGAGGATGTAAGTGAAGAAATCAGAAAAGAGCATATTGGTCATATGGCATCTGTAGTTGGCGCAGTACCGGCTGTAAGAGAGCATCTCTTATCACTTCAAAGACAGATTGCACAGGAAAATGATATCATCATGGATGGAAGAGACATTGGTACATGTATTCTTCCTAATGCAGATGTAAAGATCTTTCTGACAGCAAGTGCCGAAGAAAGGGCAAGAAGACGCTACTTAGAGCTGCAGTCAAAGGGCGATAATACGCCATATGACGTTGTGCTTGCCGATATTAAAGAGCGCGACTACCGTGACACGCACAGAGATATCGCACCGTTAAAGCAGGCTGATGATGCTGTATACCTTGATACGTCAAACATGACAATTGAAGAAGCAGCAGCAAAGGTAGTAGAGCTTGCAAAGGCGGCACGCTGATGGAAGTAATTCTTGCAAAAAGCGCGGGCTTTTGCTTTGGCGTGCGCCGCGCAGTAAACGAAGTTTATCGTTGTCTTGAGGAAGAAAAGGATACACCAATCTATACCTTTGGTCCAATCATCCACAACGATGAAGTGGTCAACGATTTAAAGAATAAAGGTGTGCAGGTAGTTGACACATTAGAGTCGCTTGCAGCACTTAAAAAGGGCATTGTCATAATCCGCTCTCATGGTGTTAGCCGTGACACCGAAACAAAGATGCGTGAGCTTGGCATGCGTGTTATTGACATGACATGTCCGTTTGTAAAAAAGATTCACCGTCTTGTAGAAGAAAAGTCAAAAGAAGGCTACCAGATCGTCATAGCCGGAAATCCTGTGCATCCAGAGGTTGTAGGCATTGTAGGATGGAGCACAGACGGCGCATCAGTTGTAAAAGATGCGGAAGAAGCACAAAAGCTGGTATTAGACCCTAAAAAACCCGTTTTTGTGGCAGCACAAACGACATTTCACTACATTAAATTTCAAAATATAGTTGACCAATTAGAAAAAAAAGAGTACAATATAAATTACGTTAACACTATCTGCAATGCAACCAGAAACCGGCAGGAGGAAGCAGCTAGTCTCGCAGCCTCAGTAGATGGAATGCTGGTCATAGGTGGGAGTCATAGCTCCAACACGCAGAAGCTGTTTGAAATATGCAAAAAAGAATGTAATAATACCCATTACATACAAACCGCTGAGGACCTAGACACCAATTGGTTTTTGACAGCAGACAGGGTGGGTGTTACAGGAGGGGCATCAACCCCGAATATAATCATTGAGGAGGTTCTACACCATGTCAGACGAATTCGGACAATTATTAAGTGAGCAGAAAGAAGTTGCAATTAGCCAGGGCGCAGTTGTATCCGGTCAGGTTATTGCAGTAAAGGAAGACGAGATTGTCCTAAATATAGGATATAAAGCAGATGCTGTCATTAGCCGCAACGAATTTACCAACATCCCGAATGCAAATCTGTGCGACCTTGTAAAGGTTGGCGATGAGATCGAGGCTAAGGTTGTTAAGATGAACGACGGCGAGGGCCAGGTTCAGCTTTCTGTACGCAAGCTGCAGGCAGAGAGAGGAAGCAAGGTTCTTGAGGACGCATTCGAGAACAAGACTGTATTAAAGGCAGTTGTTACTGAGATCTCCACTGGTGGATTAAGTGTAGTAGTTGATCAGACCAGAGTATTTATCCCGGCAAGCCTTGTATCCGATGTATACGAGAAGAATCTTGAGAAGTACAAGGGACAGGAAGTTGAGTTTATCGTTACTGAGTTCAACCCGAAGAAGCACAGAATTATCGGTAACTGCAAGGAGCTGATCATCGAGAAGAAGAAGAAGATGCAGGAAGAGCTCTTCGCAAAGCTTGAGGTTGGTCAGACCGTTGAGGGTACTGTAAAGAACGTTACAGATTTCGGTGCATTCGTAGATTTAGGCGGAGCAGATGGTCTGCTTCACATTTCTGAGATGAGCTGGGGCCGTATCGAGAATCCTAAGAAGGTATTCAAGAGTGGTGATAAGGTTAAGGTTCTTGTAAAGGCAATCGATGGAAATCGTATCGCACTGAGCATGAAGTTCCCGGAGGAGAATCCGTGGAAGGATGCAGAAGAGAAGTTTGCAGTAGGTACTGTTGTTACTGGTAAGGTAGCACGTATGACTGACTTCGGTGCATTCGTAGAGTTAGAGTCAGGTGTTGATGCACTGCTTCACGTTTCTCAGATTTCCAGAGAGCGCGTAGAGAAGCCACAGGATGTTCTGTCCATCGGTCAGGAAATCACCGCAAAGGTAGTAGACCTGAACGTAGATGCAAAGAAGATCAGCCTGAGCATGAAGGCTCTTGCAAACGATGAGGATCAGGAATAATCCGTAAGAAATACATCAAATAAAGTGAATTTAAAAAGACCGGGTAGAAAAAACTACCCGGTCTTTTTTGATTAAAGCAAGCGGTTCAAGAAAATAATTCCGGCGGTGCTTCCTGCGCCTCCTCAGAAGGAACAGGTACAGCACATCTCAGTGCATCTTCGAGTACATTATGTGCATAGGCGAGAATAAAATCAGGATCAGCTATATATTCTGTAAAAAGCTGCTTGGAAGAATACTCCTCTTTATAAAGATCAAACATATCCTCATGCGAGAGCGGAAGAAAAGTACTGCTTTTCTTTGTGTAGCAGGTAGAAGCACTTGCCTGAACACGATGCTCCGGGTCTACATATTGGCCGACCTTCTTATGAACAGCGCGGTCCTCATCAGGAAGATAATAATAATCCTTATAATTATCAAAGAAATACTTTAATTCCCCGACAAAAGCACGAATCTCAATAATGATCTGGTTCGCACGGATCGATAAACGGCAAAGCGGCAGCTCACGCGTCACAGCTACCGGGACCTTAACAGAACAATCCACCACAATAGTAAGAGAGGACGATGCAGTGCTTAACGAATAGCCGGCAAGTGTCCACTCACTGCGGAATATATCAAGATAAGACAAAAGCGGCATAATCTGAGGAAGAGCCTTTAAATCATCCTCATTGTGAAGAAGAAGCACCTGATAAAGACGCTTATCACCAGTCTCAAGATAATCATGATAAACAGCGATCATCTCCTTGCCGGTAGCCTGATCTAGTCTTGAAATATTTAAATAGCTTTCAAGTGTTGCAAGTTTTAAGTTCTCAAGCTGCAGAAGTGTCTTTACAGGACGCAAGTGGCGGTACAGATCAAAGCTGCGAATATTGTCAAGCGCATCAGTATTAAGACCATAGGCAGCAGCACATTTCTTTAAGAATGGAATATCAAAGGTTTCACCATTAAAAGAAACAACAACTTGATAATTCTTTATAAAAGAAAAAAAGTCCTCAAGGATCTCCTGCTCAGAATTAAGCGAATCAGAAAACCACTGTCTGATATGCCACTCCATCTGCTGATGATAGACCGCACCAATCAGATAAATAGAAGAGGTAGCAGGTGTGAGTCCTGTCGTCTCAATATCAAGAAATACAAGATCCTTTAAGGGTGCAATCGCATGAGAATCATAAAATTGCGGGATCGAAAACGTTTTGCTTATAACAACCATTGAAATTCCCCCGTTATATAAAAAATCACATTAACTACAAATCTTAAAAATTTCTTACATTATAGCATAAGAGAGGAGAGAAGTCAAACCTATTCCTATTATGTGATTTGCAGTAAACAGTGATATATATATGAATTATGATTATAGATAATTACAACAAAAATGAAAAAAATCACAAGAAAGTATGAAAAAAAAACAAAAATGGTACTTTACAAAATGTTTGAAATGTGCTACTGTTTAAGTAAGCGAAAAAAGCATGTTCATCAGTTCAGCTGGAAACAGTGAAAACTTGGAAGGAGTATGGAATATGCAGGGAGATGACAGCAAAGAGGGCAAAGACAGCAAACGTTTAAGTCGCGCGGAGCTTCTTGAAATGCTTATTGAGCAATCAAAAGAAGTCGAGTCACTTAAAAAGAAGGTTGACGAGCTTCAGAAACAGCTTGATGATCGGACGATTCAGTTGCAGCAGACAGGTTCGATTGCAGAAGCAGCTCTCGCATTAAACGACATATTCAAAGCTGCAGATCAGGCAGCATCCCAATACATCGAAAGTATCAAGCGTATGGAGCACGAAAAGAATGTAGAGTTCCAGGCGCTTCGCCAGAAGACACTCGATGCATGTGCTGTGATGAGAGAAGATACACAGGAGTATTGCAGGCGGCTTCGTTATGAGAGCGAGGCAAAAAGAGACGCTCTGTATGCTCAGTTAGAAAAAGAAAAAGAAGAGATCGAGAAAAACAATTCTAGTGAAGGCAGCGATCCAACCACATGGACGTGCCTTGAGACATCTCCCAGTGTAGGTGGAGGTGTCTCATGAAAAGAAATAAAAAACAACCACTTGAAGTGCCGCCGATAGAGACTCTTGAAAAAGAGCTTCACAGAGAGCTTTACAAAAAGAGCTACAGGAGCACGCTTCGAAGCACGGTTTATACACTCATTACAGTGGCGGCAGTAGCAGTACTGGTAGCTACTTTGGTGTTACCTGTTTTACAGATCTATGGTACGTCCATGACGCCGACCTTATCAGATGGAGACATAGTTGTCTCTGTTTCTGGTTCGGAATTTGAAGCGCAGGACATAATTGCATTTTACTACAATAATAAGATCTTAGTAAAACGTGTGATTGCAACAGCAGGACAGTGGGTAGATATCGACGAAGAGGGAAATGTTTCAGTTGATGGAACACCCCTCGATGAGCCATACGTATTTGAAAAGGCGCTTGGCGAATGCGATATAGACTTGCCATATCAAGTGCCTGAAGGAAGAGTATTTGTTATGGGTGATCATCGAAGCGTTTCAGTTGATAGCAGAAGCACATCTGTCGGATGTGTGGCACAGGAGCAAATTGTTGGAAAATTAGTATTTTGTGTCTGGCCATTTACAAACTTTGGCCGGATCAAGTAGGAGAAAGGGGGCGTCTGTTTTGGAAAATCCGTTAAGAAAACAGATTCGTTCAATCATGAAGGATCATAAGAAACGTCAAATGTGGTATCGAATAGTTACCACATTGGCGGTTGTTGTTGTGTTTGTAACGACATATATGCTGATTCTACCAGCTATAACGATGGAAAACAAAGCAGAGTGCGGTATTACAGAGCACAAACACGACGCAAACTGTTACAGCTCGCATTATGAGAAGGAGAAAGAGCTTGCCTGTACGACAGATTCACTAGGTGTACATAAGCATACAGATGCCTGCTACGATGCAGAGCATAAGCTGATCTGTGGTTATGCAGACTTTGTGATTCATGAACATGACGCATCGGTTATGCAGACTTTGTGATTCATGAACATGACGCATCCTGCTACGACAAAGACG
>NZ_JAXWCK010000059.1:0-28927 GCF_037349415.1 Anthropogastromicrobium sp. | reverse complement strand
CATTGTCCGATAATTGCAAAAAGTTTCTTGGCTTTCCCGCCCGACTTTTGTAAAAACGCAAGCTCATATTGACAGCAAAAAGGTGATATTTTAAAATATCAGTATGGTACAAATTTAAGTCACAAAATCAGAAAGGATCACATTATGATTACTATTAACGCTGGACAATCTACTTCTTTTCCACGCATTGCTGATGCTATTGAGGCTGCTAAAGCCTATGCTCCTATGCCTGTCACAATACACATTGCACCGGGACGCTATCACGAAAAGCTGACAGTCTCACAGCCTCACGTTACACTTATGGGCGACGATGCTTCAAATACGATTCTTACATATGATGACTATGCAAGAGAAATCATGCCAGACGGAATAAAGCGAGGTACCTTTCGCACCTACACTTTATTTTTAGATGCGCCAGATATTACTCTTTGCAATCTCACTGTAGAAAATGCTGCTGGCGCTGGAAAGGAAGTTGGTCAGGCGATTGCTCTATATGCTGAAGGAGAAGGAATACGTGTGGAAAACTGCCGTCTTATTGGAAGTCAGGACACTCTCTTTACAGGGCCGCTTCCTGAAAAAGAAAAGGAACCTGGCGGCTTTCGCGGTCCGAAGGAATTTGCCCCGCGCATCAACGGAAGACAATATTATAAAAATACTTATATATGCGGTGGTGTCGATTTTATTTTTGGAAGCGCCACTGCTTACTTTGAAAATTGTACACTTGAATCACTTCCTGAAGGCGGTGGCTATGTGACGGCCGGTTCATCGCCAAAAGGTCAAACTTATGGCTACATATTCAATCATTGCCGCTTTATTGGAAGTGAGCCTAATACATGTTACCTTGGCCGCCCATGGCGTGAGTATGCAAAAGTAGTCATTTTAAATTCTGAGATAGGTGATCATATCAAACCTGAAGGCTGGCACGACTGGGTAAAGATTGATGCTCACGATACTGTATACTTTGCAGAATACAAAAATTATGGCCCCGGTGCCGCAGGTGCGCGCCCGTCATGGACACATACACTAACTGACACAGAGGCCGAAAACTATACATATGCTTCTGTTTTTAGCTGATCCCATATTCATATTTTTGTTCGTCATTTTGTGATGACTTATCATTTTTTTGACGCATATCATAATGAATATCCTGATCCATCATTTTAAGCATTGCTCTTGCGGCAGGCGGCCAAAACTGCCTGCCTATTCCATTTACAATTTCATCATGCACGCAGTCTTGCGTTAATGCCTTTCGATACGATCTATTTGAGGTCATCGCATCATATGCATCAGCAACTGCAATTATACGCGCTGCTTCTGGTATCTCCTCCCCTTTTAAGCCTTTCGGATATCCACGTCCATCCCAGCGCTCGTGGTGATACAGCGCACCATACTGAAGTTCTGGCATTGAACTGATGCGCGATAAAATCTGTGAACCAATCACGGTATGCGCCTTAATTGCCGCAAACTCTTCATCAGTCAGCTTACCAGGCTTTCTTAAAATTGCATCATCAACACCAATCTTTCCGACATCATGAAGCAATGCCATGTAATACATGCCATCGGCTTTCTCATCATCATATCCAAGCATTTTTGAGATCTGTCTTGTATACTTTGCCACACGAGCAGAATGACCATTTGTATAACTATCCTTTGCATCAACAGCACGTACAAGTGATTCTATTGTTTCAATTGACTGCTCATGGTTCTTTTTTGCTGCCTGTTCATTTTCCCGCGCTGACTTGATATTCTGCACAATAATAATAATCGCCGAAAAAACAAACATCAGGACAAATATTGCATAGATAAAACTGTAAACAGAAAAATATACATCATACTTTTTTAGTTCTACATGGCTTTCAATAAACAAGAAACCTGCGATTCTAAGCAAAAACAGGCATTCTGCAATAATCAAAATCGTAAGCAATACACCATTGATACGATTGCAGTCTTCCCTAAGCCCAACGATTGGATGGCAAACCCATTTGCAATAAATAAAATTAACAATGATCGGCATCAAAAGATCAATCAGCACTGTCATGGTAAGTGAATCATATGTAGCTGTAAATGGCATGGACAACAGATACAAACATAGATACAAAAAGCGTGCCGCACTGCCCACCGGCTCCATCATACGTCCATAAAAATACATCAGTAAAAAGGAGATGCCAAATACAAAAAAGTCTACACCATAAATAATATCATATGATATTTTTCCGGGCAGAAGCCGATAAATCAGCCCCATGCACAAAATCGTATAAATGTATGCCATGGGCGGGCATACCAAAAGAAAGCGAACGAAGCTAGGTGCACGAAGCTTTTCTTTCTTTAATGTCTTTGTCATATAAAAATATGATGGAATAAACAGTAGCTGTCCAAGCAAAAAACAAATGGATCGAATTGGCATATATATCCTTTCTGAATACAGAAAAAACTTGTTTTTCTTAGTTATGTGTGATATTGTAAACTCAGCAATGAAGCATTGACTAACAAAAAGGAGGAACTATTATGGATTTCTATTTTGCATCCCCGTGCCGCGTTTGGTGGGGCGAGATCTGGGACTGGATCTGTGGACGTCTGTAATCGGACATCTCTTGATCCATGTAACTCAAACGTATGGGTTACCATGTATCCTAACCAAAACAAAAAGGCCCGTTCCATTTGGAACAGGCTTTTTTCTATGCATGACCGTTCCGCTGATTATTATGCCAAATTTTAGCCTAAAAATCAAGCAGAACGTCACTCATTGTCTTTTTTCTTTTTACTTGAACATTTTTCTGCGTCGATTGATATAATCCTCAAGCTCATTTACTGTCTCATCAAATCCCAATCGGCTGCTGTTAATGCATAAGTCATAGGCTCTTGAATCGCCCCACTTATCCTTGCAGTAGTAGTTGTGATACTGTTTTCTGTACTTGTCATGACGCTCCATTTTAAACTGTGCATCACGCTCAGACAGATCATAGACCTCCATAACACGCTTGCACTTTACTTCGCGATCACCAAGAACAAACAAAGAAATCACATTAGGGCGATCACCCAAAACAGTCTCTGCACATCTTCCAACTACGATGAAAGACTCTCCCTCATCTGCTTTTTTCTTCAGATACTCAAACTGTAAAAATGCTACATTTTCTTCTGCAGAACTTGAAAAACCATTCTGGCTTCTTGAAAACAGCAGTTTTTTTGGCTTCTCATCGTAGCGTCTTAATGTCTCGACATCTACGTTTTTCTCTGCTGCTACAGCGTCTAACAAATTGTGGTCATAAAGCTTAATGCCATATCTGTTTGCCAACTCTACTGCAATTGCATGTCCGCCGCTTCCAAATTCACGTCCTAATGTTATTATCAACTGATCACTCATTGCCATTCCTCCTGACGACAAAATTAATTTACCTTATTATATAACTTTGAAGTCAATTTGTAAATATTTTTATAAAACCTTGAATATATGATGTTGAAGCGAGCTCGCATCGGATTTCTGACCTTTTGACCCTGGTATCATATTACATATATCTGGCAAATATGAACAGCATAGAAATCAAAACAACAATGATGGTTGCCGGTGCTGCATACTTACAGTACTTGCCCCATCCAATCGGATGACCATTCTTTGAAGATACGGAAATACCTACTACATTTGCGGAAGCACCGATTGGTGTCGCACTTCCTCCGATATCAGTACCCATTGCCAGTGCCCAGGAAAGTGTCTCCAAATCAACACCCTGCAGTGCTGACAAGCTTCTGACAACTGGAATCATGGTTGCTGCAAACGGGATATTATCAACGAATGCACTTGCAAATGCTGAGATCCAGATGATAATTGCTACCATTAACTTTGTGTTGGAACCACTTACCTTACTGATAAATTCAGCAATTACTGTAAGAACACCAGTCTGCTCCAAACCACCAACAACAACGAAAAGTCCAACAAAGAACAACAGTGTCTTGTAATCAACCTTCTTTAACAGCTCTGCTGCATACTTATGCTCTATAATCAAAGTAATAATTGCAATAAATGTACCGATAAAAGCAACTGTCAGTCCTGTATTTGCATGTGAAACAAGAAGAACAACTGCGATCAAAAAGATCACTACGCTGCTAATAAACTCCTTCTTGTCTGTAATGGCGGAATTTGGATCTGGACAAGATGCCGGATCAACAGGCGCTGTTCCCGGTGCAACAAGCTTCTTTCTGAAGCAGAAATAAAAGTAAACTACAACCACAATAAGTGAAATTGCTGCAATGGCACCTGTGTTTGTCAAGAAATCAAAGAAGCTGTAGCCCATGGAGGTTCCGATAATGATGTTCGGCGGATCTCCGCACATGGTTGCTGAGCCACCAAGATTTGCACAAAAAATCTCTGCGATAATCATCGGTACCGGATTGCTCTTTAACAAAAGACAAAGTTCAATAGTAACTGCTGCCAAAAACAAAATAACTGTAATACTGTCAATGAACATAGCCAGTACAAATGACATGATCATAAAGGTGACAAATACAGCAGTTGGCTTATAGTGAACAAGTCTTGCAATCTGCAGACAAAGCCAACGGAAAAATCCTGCCTTTCCCATTCCTTCAACCATGATCATCATACCTGCGATAAAAATGATCGTTGACCAGTTGATTCCAGATGAAGACTCTCCTGCCTCACTGGAAGCATGCCAGAAGTCCGCCGTGAAAATACTTCCAATATTCAGCGTCTCCATGATTGCGCTGCCGCTATGCATTGTGATACCGAATACTAAAATGATCATAAGCAAACCGCAGCCTAGTGTTACAATGTGTCTCTCTATCTTCTCAGTAATGATCAGGGCGAACATCACGAGAAAAATAAGGACAGCTAAAATCTGTGATACCATAATGTATCTCCCCACTTTCATATAATAGCAAATGGTAGCCGCAAGCGTCTGACCTTTGCGGCTACCATTATAATGCGATCTTCAAGAAATTGGAAGATCAAATTTCGTTTTTTTGAAAATTTCTTTCAATTAGTGTTACTGTTCACACACAATGTTACAAAAGTCCCTCGGACTTTGCAATAAATATTTACTTGTCCATAAACTTCAACCAATTAGCCCTTTGCATCAAGAATTTCCATCAATGTCCATGCTGTACGAATGTTATAATTTGCGAATGCAAAAAGTCCCTTGCCTTCTGTATTCACTGCAACAGCATATGGAAGACGCTCGTCTCCGACATGAAGTGCCTCATGCAGCTGATACAAATATGCATCATTCTTTACTGTCACGCATACAAGATTTAACCCTGCATTAAGTACACGCTGTAATGTCTCGTTCTTTAAAACATCCGTATTCTCAAGTGCAATTATAACTCTGTATCCCTGCCTCTTGTAAGCTTCCTTACACTCAAGAATCTCCTGGAACAGATGCTCTGTCGGCTCTTTTCCTGGATCTGCAAAAACAAGAATTGATTTTTGTCCCTGATAAAGTGAAGTCATCAAAACAGGATCGCCAACCATCTTTCCCTCTGCTGTCACCTGCTGTACTGTCGCATCACTAAGCTCTGCCTCATGACACTTTTCGGCAATCTTTGCCGGTGCCTGACGAAGCTCAAATACACGATCTTCGCTCATAACAAAGCTGCTTGCGATACAGCTGACGCCACCATCAATCTGACGCTGTGTGGTGATGATGCGGTAAGCACCTTTCGCCAAGGAAAGTTCCTTTTCTTCTCCCGGCTCAATTGCAAGATCATCATAGTTTTGCGTCTGATAAACATCATTTTCAAAACGGGCAATCGTCATATGAAGCCAGTACTCAAGCTTACGATCAGATTTATTTACTAAAGTCAGTGTTACCTGCTTCTCTGGCTCATCTATCTTTTGAACTTCCTTTTCCATAGACTCAAAGCAAATCTCACCGTTCTTTTCGCAAACGCTCTCTGCCTTTCCTGTTACTGGATTTAAGCGTGCCAAAATACCAATAGCACGGCAAATCTCAACAAAGACAACTCTCTTTGAAACCTCGGTAATGATCTCACACTTTATACAGCCATCTGCCTCTGCCGGCCAGTTTCCTGTTCCATAATCCGGCACTGTATTTAAGCCATGATTTACATACTCCCATACCATCTTTGCAGTCACTGTGCCATCCTGTGGGAATACATTTTTTTCAGATAACAGAGAAACAATACGGCTTCTGCTTCCCATAAGCTTTTCATGACCAGCACGCGGTGCAAGCAAATATTTCTGGTAAAGCTCTGTACAGAAATTGTTCTTATATGGCAATGCAGCACGCAAATATGATGCAAGTACCTCTGCTGTAGTATCAAGAAAATCCTTATCACGAAGCGTATCAAGCATCAGACGCTTATCCTCATCTGTAAACTCAGTCATCTGTCTGAATTTTTCAAGCTCCTGTCTGTTTCCTCTTGCATTGACAAAATAGCGATTCCACGGATCACTGTTGTCTTTATCTTCCTTTACAAAGCCTTCCTCATAATCAGCGCGAATCTTCTCACACTCAGCAAGGCGAGCCTCATGCACACTCTTCATCTGTGCACCAGTACTCTTTGGCATAGCCTCAATCGGTGGGTTCAAATCAAAGCGCTCCTCGATTATGCCTTCCATCTTCTCTGGATCTGCTGCCTGCTCCATCTTTAATACAACAGACTGCTGCTCTCTCATATCAATTTTCTGACCAAGATATTTTCCATTGTAAACGGTGCATACATACAGATCACCCTTACCTGTCATAAAGGACACACTGCCATCAGATGCTGTTTTTTCTTTATGAAGTGGGAAAAGCTCACTATAATTGACAAGACAGAATAAAACAGAAACATTCTGCACCGGTACGCCATGATCAGTTACTGTTACAGTCAGCTTCGCACAATCTGCATAGCGCTCTGTTACATTCATCAGCGCATAAAGCGGTGTCTTGTAGGCTATTTCTGCAGAGCTTTCCAGGTCCGAAAATGCCTTTGCATGAACAAGCATTGCCTTTGATGCAGCTGCAGTAAACCAACCCTTATCAAGTACTGGTTCTGGCTCACATGCTCCAAGATAATGCCAATCGCCGTCTGCCCACACCTCAACCCATGCATGGTTGTCATCACAGTGTGCCCAGCGCGGAACATAACACTGTCTTGCTGGAATACCAACACTTCTCATAGCAGATACAGCAAGTGTTGATTCCTCACCACATCGTCCGCGTGCGGAATTGCACATACCAAATGGTGCCAGAGTACGATCATCAGACGGAATATAGGTTGCCTTTTCATAACACCAGTAGTTAACCTCAAGTGCGGCCTCTACCATTGTCTTTTTATCCTTAACGCGATCAACAAGCTGTCTGTAAATCCACTCACGGCTCTTATCAAGATCCTCGTTGTTGACACGCACGCATAATACATATGTAAAGAACAGCTCTGCCGGCACCTGTTTTGCATATGGAACATTCGCATACATATCGAGTGTTGCCTTTACATAGGATGCAATCACTTCTACATCATAAGATACAATATCACACGGATGCATATATGCGTAAAGGTACTTCATGCAGACTGCCTCGTCCTCATCTGCGCTTTTAATCCACGCATCTATCTCACTCTTTTTGTTCGGACAGCAAGCCATCCACTCTTCATACTGCTTTTCAATTTTTTCCTTCAAAGACAGCTCTAATGCTAACAGCATTTCTTATCTACCATTCCTTTCTCATTAAATCTTTATTCTGTCAGCTCAACCTCCAGCACGGTATCTACTGCATCTGGCAGAACTGGATCTGGTCCAAGATTTGCAAACACGATATCTGGGTAATCGGTATGAACCCAGCTGTCAGAAATCGGTACCTCACTTCCATCACATAAAAGACGTATCTTCTTTATAGTACCTGGCTTAATTCCCGTAAGCGGCACTGGTCCCATCGTATTTTCAAACATGTGGTAATACAAAAGATTTCCATTTCTTGTCACACGGCCATAATCTGGCTTTTCGATCCCTGCCATTCCACAGCCATAAACACTCTTACTATTTTTCTTCATCCATGCACCGATCTCGCTCAAAATCTGCAGCGATTCAGGCGGAATGTTTCCATATGCATCGGGGCCAACATTCAAAAGCATGTTGCCTCCCTTTGATACACACTCTACCAACTTTTTTATGATCATTGAGGATGGCTTAAAGAACTTGTCTCTAGCACAATATCCCCAGTTGTTGTTCATCGTAATACATGCTTCCCAGTTCAGCGGATCACCGTTTACATCGCGAATACCATGTGGCGGAATAATCTGCTCTGGGCTTACAAAATCACCGTGATATGGAGTTGGGTTTCCTGTTGCCAGTGAGCCATAGCCCTGTCCACTTGCTTCTAATCGGTTATCAATAATAACCTGCGGCTGAAACTCTCTTACCATATTTACAAGCTTTGTAGCACCCCACTTTTCGCCCATCATATCGTCATAAGAGAAATCAAACCACAACACATCAATCTGGCCATAGTTAGTACAAATCTCTCGCACCTGATTATGCATAAACGTTACATAATTATCCCAATTACGATTTTCATTCGTGTAGGCCGGATTATTTCTCATTGGATGCTGACGATCACCGTAGTGTGGAAAATCATCATGATACCAATCGATCAAAGAAAAATACAGACCAACTTTCAAGCCTTCTGCTCGAACTGCTTCTACGTACTCTGCAACAAGATCGCGGCCGCATTTTGTATTAGTAGACTTGAACTCTGTATACTTACTGTCAAACAGACAAAAGCCATCATGATGCTTAGCTGTTAATACTACGTATTTCATACCGGCTTCTTTTGCCACTCTTGCCCATTTCTTTGGATCATAATCCTTAGGATCAAACTCATAAAAATATTTCATGTAGTCTTCCTTCGGAATTTCCTCAACACTGCGCACCCACTCGCCTCTTGCCGGAATTGAATACAGTCCCCAATGGATAAACATTCCGAATCTGGCATCTACATACCATTCCATTCTCTTGTTGTACTCTTCACGGTTAAACTGGTACATATATCCTCCAATCTTGAGCTGTGAAAAAATAAGAAATTATTTTTTCACAGCCTCTTTTTGTGCATAACTAAACGGTTTTTACTTGTAAAAGGACATAACTCCCCTTACCCTATTTCTCATTGATTAGCCCTTTACTGCTCCGATCATAACACCCTTTACGAAGTATTTCTGAACAAATGGATAAATTATCATAACTGGAACTGACGCAATAACAATAACAGAGTACTGAAGAAGATCCTTCAAACCTCTCTGTCTTGCCAGTGCATCGGCATTGCCCATCATCGTCTCATCAATATCATTCATAATAAGGATCTCACGAAGGATGATCTGTAATGGCTGTAAATAATTTGCCTTCTGTAAGTACAAAATTGCATCCTGATAGGAGTTCCATCTTGCAACACCATAGTACAGAACAAGTACTGCGATAATAGGTTTTGACAGCGGAACAACAATACGAATCAAATACTTAAATGGTGTACATCCATCAATCTCGGCTGCCTCATACAGCTCATCTGGAATAGAGTTGATCATATATGTTCTTGCAATGATCATGTTGTATGTAGACATTGCGCCTGGAATAAGCATTGCCCAAATGGTATCTACAAGGCCAAGTGCATTTACGAGCATGAAGCTTGGAACCATACCACCAGAGAAATACATTGTGAATACGAAGAACATTGCAACCTTATTGCGCGCGGTAAACTCTTTTCTTGAAAGAGGATATGCACAAAGAAGTGTCATTACAATGTTGATAAATGTTCCGAATACCATGTAGAACAGGGAATTACGAAAACCTGTCCAAAACTTTTTATATGTAAATACTGCCTCATATCCTCGCAGTGTAAAGTCCTTCGGCCAGAAGGATACCTTGCCGCTGATCATCGCCTGCGGATCAGAGAAGGATGCCGCAATGATATGAAGTACTGGAAGAAGCACGATCAATACAATGATCGTCATAACCACATACAGCAAAATTGTAAAAAACTTGCCTAGTGGGCTTTCCATTCTAAACTTGCTAAAACGGTCGTTTGATTTTACCTGTGTCTTACTCATTCGTTTCTCCCTCCTTTACCACAGACTCGTCTCTGTTACCGTCTTACAAATCTTGTTTACTATAACAAGAAGAATAAAGCTTACAAGAGACTGGAACAGACCGGCCGCAGTTGAAAATGAGAAATCACCTCTCGTAAGACCAACCTTGTAAACGAATGTCGAGATTACCTCTGCACGGTCTATATTCATATCATTCTGCATCAGATAAACCTTATCGAATCCGATGTTCATAATGCTTGCACAGTTAAAGATAAGCATTGTGATAATTGTTGGAACGATTGCCGGCAGATCCACGTGAATAATTCTCTGGAAACGGTTTGCACCATCTACGATAGCTGCCTCTTGAAGCTCAGGGCTTACACCGGCAAGTGCTGCTATATAAATAATAGAAGAATAACCAGCACCCTGCCAGATACCACTCCATACATAAAGTGACGGGAACAGATTAACTTCACCAAAGAAGTTAATAGGACCAATACCGATTGACTGCAGTGCGCGGTTTATGATACCAGTACGCATATCCATCATACGCATCATCATACCAACCATAACAACGGTAGAAATAAAGTATGGTGCATAAGTAACCATTTGGATAAATTTCTTATACTTCTTGCTTCTCATCTCGTTTAGCAGAATTGCCAGAAGAATCGGAATCGGGAATCCTGCAATTAAACTATAAATACCAAGATATAATGTATTGAAAATAATTTTTCTGCTGGATGGTGTTGTAAAGAACTGCTTAAAATACTTCAGTCCAACCCACTCACTTCCTAAGATTCCCTTTCTTGGGGAATATTTCTGGAATGCAACGATAATTCCACCCATCGGAATATAGGCAAAAACAAATGCATAGATCATCGGCAATGCAATAATTGCCCAGAACTGCCAATTATAGCTCTTTCCGAGCTTCTTTTTCTTTTTTGGTTTACTTATTTCTTTCAAGATCAGGTGACCTCCTTTTTTTGTTTTTTTCATGACAGCACTTTTATTCTGACTTTTCATTTATACGTCACGGCCAAAAGTCATTAGAAAAAGGCAGGTGGAAGTTCCACCTGCCTCCTCCACAGTCAGATCATCTGCCACAGTATATACACACCAGCTTATTCAGCCTTAAACTGTCTGTCATATGCTGCCTGATAGATATCGATCATAGTCTGAAGACCACATGCATCCAGTTCCTTCAGATAGGTATCCCAATCATCATCAAGGCTCTTTGTTCCCGTAATAAATGCAACCTTTGCACTATTGATATAATTCTTAACCTCAACCTGAATAGTCTGCAGCTCGGTAGACTCATCAGCTGTCATCTTAAGATCTGGCAATACATCAAGATCACCATTCTCTGGATTCTGTCCGTATGGCTCCTGCTTTTCCTTTGTTGCATCATACAGAAGTTTCTCAAGACCTGCACTTGTACCAGTATCTACATCCGGATCGGTTGCAGCGCCCAGACGATACTCAGCCGGTGCATAACGGATTACAAGATCCTGCCAGTCATGATTCTGTACCTCAGAAGAATACTGAGCCTCATCAGAGATCTTATACATAGCCGGCTCACCATTTAAGCCTACAGAACCATCGTTTGGTTCCCAAACCCAGTCTTTTCCTTCATCAGCACCAAACTGTGCGGAGATATCACCTTTCTCAGAGAAGAAGTAATCTACCCAGCGAAGAACTGCTGCCGGATTTGAACACTTGTCTGTAATAGAAAAGCTTCCTGTCTCAAGACCACTATATTTGAAGTATGGTGTAATGCGTGTTCCATCTGGTCCTTCCAGAGGAGAAATACACTGATACTGTCTGTAAACTTCATTGTTGGAATCAGAATCAATTCCATCGGAAATGGTTCCAAATGGAACGAACAGAACCGGAACATCTTCCTGATTCATAATTGTACGAAGCTGCTCTGCATCCTGTGTAAAGTTTCCATCATAAATTGCACCGATATCATACAGGCTCTTGATGTAGCGAAGACCCTCTCTCCACTCCTCGGTGGTAGCCGCACTAACTATCTCTCCGTCTGGAGTTAAAGCAAGCTTTCCATATTCACCGGAATCCAGTGTGAAGGAACCCATAAGCCATGCTACAAAATCAACATACCAGCCTGAGCTTGCACCGCCGATTGCGATCTTGTCAGGATATGTCTCTACGAACTTCTTACATACCTCATAGAACTCCTCAGTTGTCTGCGGAACTTCTACACCCATCTCCTCAAGATAATGTGTATTTACCCACATCTTACGAGCATACTGGCAATGATAACACTCATTCAGACCAGCAAGCTGATAGATATGTCCATCAGTTTCTCTCATCTGATCAAGATACTGGCCCATCTTCTCCATGTAGTTTGGCATATTTGCCTCAATCAGATCATCCAGCGGAATCAGGATGCCTTCCTCAACGCCCCACTTTGCTGCGTCTGGTGCATAGTGCATGATAACGTCTGGATAGGTATTTGTGTTGAACTCCATGTTCAGCTTCTCAGCACGGTCATCACGTGCAGCTGCCTCGAAGGTGAACTTGATGTTGGTCAGATCTTCCATATACTTTGTGAAGTCGTTTGTCTGGAAGTCTTCTACGTTTGGCATGTTGGTACGGAACATTGTGAACTCAAGCGGCTCCTCACTGATTGGATATGTACCTACTTCTGTAAGCTCAGATGCACCGCCGTCTTCTGCTGCAAATACAGATGCGGACGGGATTACCATTGCTGCTGCGCAGAGCATTGCTGCTGCCTTTGTGAACTTTCTCATTTGAAATTCCTCCCTTTTGATTTTTCTTCTCTCTTTTCATACCTTCCACTGCATATATGCCATCTCTCAGGTATGTTCTTAAAAAGTGTTTTTTTGTTACTTTTTACATTTTAACGTAGCTTTTGAATGACGCTATTTTTATTATAACCAATTATTTTTCACTTTGCAACATATTTTTCACATTTTTGACACATTTCTTTCACATTTTTATCACTTTTTTCAGCATCACTTCCCCAAAAGCAATGTAATCTATTCCCTTTTTTGTGTCCAAGTGATATACTAAGGTTAGTCTTTATTTCGACATTAAAACATATCTTATAAAGGAGATTACCTATGTTTCACTTTGGAAAAAAGAAAGCATCTGTGCCAGAACTAGTCCTTTCGGCTGAAAATATCGAGCTTTACCGTGGACCGCTTAGTGATATACCACTTAGCGAAAAAACAATTCTTGCGACCTGCATGGACCTCTACAAAGACCCTCAGCCTTGCTATATTCATCGTGGTGCCGCCCGTCAATATCTAGTCGCAAAGCTGACCGATATGATCACAAATGGCACGCCTGATTTTGCTTTGCTTGAAGAATATACCGGCATTGAACCTATTGATCATGCAGAGCTTACAAAAGACTGACATAATACCTGCTGCCGGCGCTATTGTCTGCGGCAGGCATTAAGCTGGATTATTGCATAAGCATGAACACGGCAAATATAAAAAATACAATCGCAGTCACAAGCTTAATGGCTGGAAGCCATTCTAAAGTTTTATTTGACATATGAATTACATTTTTTGTCTTTTCGATTACTAATACAATCAAAAAGCTTGGTATGCACATCGCCGTTACATAAATAATAAATGCTGCATTTGTCTGAAGTTTCATTTCCTGCTGCATCTTCATCATGTAAAGAATAGCAGCTAAATATACTTGCCCAGTACAGAAAAATTCTCCTGCTGAAATCACAATTCCTAAAACAACTGCTGCCGGAATCATCCACTTTGCATTTATTTTAGATGCCTTTTCAATGCGCTCATGATTCCATTTACGAAGCGCTGTAGGAAGCTGCATTCGTATTTTTCCGTACTGTTTTCGTTTTACATTGACAAAATCAATCAGATATAATATCGCAAGTATAAAAAATACTGCTGCAAAAATCCATGTAAATACATTACTGATACTCAAAAATATATCCTGCCCTATCGCCATGAAAAGTTTATATAATCCCATTCCCATCGCACAGTATGCTGTAAACTTTCCTGCAAGATAAGCACATCCCGTTTTTATAACAGAACGTCCTGACATTGCAATCGCTGCAAGCAGCATCAAAAGCATAGAAGCACCACATGGATTGACTCCGTTAATAAAGCCAGCTGCTGCAAGTCCTATATAAGTCTTAAAAGATGCCTGATCTTTATTTTCTTCCTTCCAGGAAGCATCATCTGACAGTATATTTTCCAGATTAAATCCAGTAAGCTCATCATCTTTCCACTTTTGTTCTAGTTCTTGTGTTACAGCCTTTGCTCCGCTTAAATAACCGCCACTAAAGAAAACAATCGGAACCTGCTGCTTATCTGATGCAACACCATAGATTGAAAACAACTTCTGCAGCAAAACTACATTATCTCCCTCTGCAATATTAAACTCATGTATTACAAGAGGCTTTTTTGTTGTCTGATCATCAGTCATCTTTTTCAAAAGCGATTTTACTTCACTGCAGTCAGTACAGGAAACAGTAGAAAAATATAAAATAACAGAGTCTGTGCTTTTATCTTTAGAAACAGCTTCACGAAGCTGATTTTTCCAATCGGTATTAGATAACGGTTTCTCAATTTGATTTTCGTTTTCTGCCTGAGTTACAGCCTCTGTTTTTTCATCCGATTCAAGTGCCGCTTCACTAGAAACAAATTGCCCTGGCTTTGCAGCCTGCTTAAGTGTATCTTCAAGCTTTTCTTTAATCTCATCCAAGCCGCTAAGACAAACTAAAGCCTCTGAATCTTCTGAAATCATAATCAAAGCCGGCAGACTTACATCTGCTTCTTTTAACCCCAGCTCTTGCAGTCTCTTTTCAAGGCGATTCTTATCTTCCGCGCGAAATGTATTATAAACTGCAATCTCATATGGGTATTTTTGCTTAATTTGGCTTATTGTGTCCGACACAACTGCAAAGAAATCGTCCTCTGGGTGGCAGGAGGCACAGACGCTATACTGATAATACTCCATCTGCACCGTTAAATTATTTTTTTGTTCTGTATTCTGTGATGCCATACTTACGCCCCTATGTCCAAAGACACAGGTTAGAAATATGGCGCACAGAAAAATAGTCAACACACTTGAATATTTTTTTGCCATTTTCTGAAATGAACTGTAACGGATTTAATACAGCGGTCCATAGTTCTTGCATGCCGCATAATCAGCTGCCTGAACATCCTGCGTTCCAAAGCTTGCCCATGAATGCGGACGGAAAACCTTCTCCTTCTCCACATTATGCATTGTTACCGGAATGCGAAGCATACTTGCCAGTGTAATCAAATCTGCACCAACATGTCCGTATACTGTAACTCCGTGGTTTGCACCCCAGTTTGCCATTACGCTGTAAACATCGGTAAATGCGCCCTCACCTGTAAGTCTCGGGCAGAACCATGTAGTAGGCCATGTCGGATCGGTACGCTTATCAATCGGATTGTGAATCTCATCCGGCAGATCTGCTGTCCAGCCCTCCGCGATCTGAAGCACTGGGCCAACTCCGTCAATAATATTAAAACGAAGCATCGTTACAGGCATTTCAGCGTGGCACCTAAAATGGCTTGAATAGCCGCCGCCGCGGAAATATTCATAATCTGCTCTGCACCAGTCAGTTGCTTCAAGACAATTCTTGATATCCTCTTCCTTCATCTCCCAGAATGGCTTCATCACATGATTTCCATTCTCGTCAACACATGCGCCAGATCCATCAAGTGCTGTCGCACCAGAATTGATCAGATGGATAAATCCATTTGAAGCTACACCGTCTGGCTTATGTCCAGTTACTCGCTCACACGCCTCTGGACTCCAGTATGTACGCACATCATGGAAGCACGGTGCTGAACCAGAAATCAGATTTCCAAGAAGCATTGCAATTCCATTGCATGTATCATTTTCTGTTGCAAACGGAGTCGGTGCCTTTGGTCCATTCCAGTCAAATGTGGAAGCTAAAATTGCCTCTGTAAAGTCGGCATTTGGCAGCCAGTCTGTCCACTGTCTCTGTCCCTGGAAACCACCGGCAACTGCATTTCGTCCCAGTGCCTCTTCATGCCATCCAAGCTCATCAAGACGCGGATTTCCATAAAGAATATCACGCATAATAAGAGTCATCTTTACAATAAATTCCCAGTCCTTATCAGGAGCAATTACCTTTGATTTTGTAATAACATCTGGGAAATTTTTACCTGCATTCTTATCAAAACCTTCTCTGCAGTTTTCCTTTACCCATGCAAGAGCTCTCTCATACTCTTCGTGATCATAAATTCCGATAGTGATACGGCGAAGAATCTCAACCTCATCAACCCACTCTGCACGAATGCCGAAATATTTCTGAAGTACATCTGCATCACAGAAGCTTCCTGCAATTCCCATAGTTACTGCACCGATATTAACATATGCTTTATTGCGCATCCAGCCTGCTGCAACTGCGCCTCGTGCGAAACGAAGAATTTTTTCTGCTACATCAGCAGGAATGGAAGTATCGTTTGCATCCTGAACATCATGTCCATAGATGGAAAATGCCGGCAGACCACGCTGTGCATGTGCTGCCAAAACTGCTGCCAAATAAACAGCACCTGGACGCTCTGTTCCATTAAATCCCCATACAGCCTTAATTGTGGTTGGATCCATATCAAATGTCTCTGTTCCATAGCACCAACATGGTGTTACAGATAATGTTGCCGTTACGTTCTGTGTAGAAAACTGCTCTGCAACACGTGCAGCCTCTGCACCGCCTCCAATTGTAGTACATCCAACTACGCACTGTACTGGTGTTCCATCAGGATATTTTAAATTCTCAGAGATCAGCTTTGCTGCGTTCTCTGCCATTGCCATAGTCTGAGCTTCAAGACTTTCACGTACACCGCCCCAGCGTCCATCAATAACTGGGCGGATTCCAATCTTTGGATATAACATAAGTATCCTCTCTTTCTATTTATTTATATAGATCTCTATTTTATTCGATAAAATTTTAAATCTTTTTGTCTGCGCTTATTTATCGGTTGGTTCCCCTTCATCTTTGCGCTCAAACTTTTTATAGCCTGGATGCTTTCCTGTGATATGATAGTAGGAACGCAGATTGATCAGCTTATCGATATTCTTGCGGTCAATATCGTAGCTGCCGCCAAGCAAAATTGCATTAAGCGTAATCTTTGCCCACAGCTCAAGACTTTCCATTCTATAATAAGCAGTAATTACATCACTTCCAACGGCTAATGCACCATGATTTTCAAGAAGCATTACATCATGCTCGTTTAAATATGGCTCGATTGCGTCCGGCACCTCTGTTGTACTCGGTGTTCCATATGGTGTAAGCGGAACAGCTCCAATCGCAGCTACATCCTCGATCATGTTATACATATCCATCGGTCTGTGTGCAACTGCAAAACCAGTTGCTGTCGGCGGATGTGCATGTACAACTGCCCTTACATCGTCACGTTTTTCGTAGCATCTCATATGCATCTTAATCTCACTTGACGGACGCAGTCCCGGTGCTCCCTCTAAAATGTTTCCTGATGCATCGATACGAAGCAGCTTATCCGGTGTGATAAAGCTCTTGCTCATTCCAGTTGGTGTTGCAAGAAATGTTCCGTCACCCAAACGTACACTTACATTTCCATCGTTTGCTGCAACCCAGCCCAACTGCCACATTTTGTGACACACATCACAAATTTGGTCTTTAATCTCGTCGATCTGCATTTTCATCCCTCCTATTTTCATTGATATCACTTCCCGTCAGACACATCTGGCGAGAATCTTTACAAACCTTCTATCCTGATTATACATTTCATTTTCGTTTATGTCATTGTTTATCATGATTATCTATTGGATTATATTGATATTTTGTTGTTTTTGCTGTATAATCATTTTGTTTTTGCTATTATTTTTCCCAAGTTTGTCCAGGCAAACCTATATTTTCTAGTTTATGTTGATAAGTGCACAAAAATATTTAAGTATGTGCCCATTTATTTATGAAAGGATTTATATGAAATTTTTAGCTTCGCATGAGAACACAGCCAGAGGAACCTCTGGTTTTCCAATTGAATTGTACTATGTTGATAGAAGCCATCCCCGATATGAAATGCCCTTTCACTGGCACCTTGAACATGAGATTATGCTTGTGTTAAGCGGAAGCTTCTCTTTGTCAGTTGATGGAAAAACTAAGACCTTACATAAGGGTGATACTGCCATCATTTCTGCCGGAGCCGTCCACGGCGGTGTTCCCGATAACTGCATCTATGAGTGTCTCGTATTTGACACCAGCCGCTTTATGGAAAGCAGCAGCGCACTGCTTCACAGAAAATACTGCGACTTTTTTGATACTGATACGCTTATTTATCCTTTTTTTGAAAAGGGTACTTGCTGTAGTGAACTGATCTGCCAGATGTTTGAGGTAATGGATAAGCGTCAAACCGGCTACGAATTTTTTACGGTCGGACTTATGTGGCAGCTATTTGGTCAAATTCTGCATGATCACTCCTATACTGTCACTGATATGGCTGAGCGCAGAAATGCAAAGAGTACCGAACAAATTAAAACGGTACTCAATTATATTAGAAAAAATTATGCCTCACGCCTGACGCTTGCTGATCTTGCTGATGTTTTAAATCTTTCTCCAGAACATTTCTGTCGGTTGTTTCACTCAATTACAGGAAAATCTCCTATTGATTATTTAAATTATTACAGAATTGAATGTGCCTGTGAGCTTTTATCTTCTTCCCAAAAAAGTATCACAGAAGTCGCCTACTCATGCGGCTTTAATGATCTAAGTTACTTTAACCGCATCTTCAAACGATACAAAAAGGTGACACCAGGTCATTACCAAAAGACTATGCTCTCCAAAAAAACAGAATAAAAAATAACCCCATGAGCAAGGTAATCATACTTTGACTCATGGGGATATAACTAACTACATTTATTTAAGGTTGTACACGCATCCCTCAAAAAGCTTTAAGCCTGTCTGTGTATTAGAAATTGTAAAGTAAAATGGATGATCCATGTTCATCTCAACTATATCATCCTCTGGTAAAAGTGCCATTGCTTCCATAAGCGCCATAGTTACTGCTGCTGCCTCAGTTCCGTTTTCATCATTTTTAATTGCTGTTTTATGGTAGATTGATCCGGCTGCCATCTCTTCATCTGTAAGTCTGTCATAAATACAGCCATCAAAAATTGCCTCTAGTCCAAGTTCTTTTAATATATCTTTTAATTCTTTTCCATATTCCATCTCAAACTTTGGCATTGAAAGAGAAACCTCGCGACTATCCCACTCTTGCTTATCTGCCTCAAGCCCAAGCTGATAGAGATAATCTTTTTCGCTCCATTTGTCAGTCACTACGCTGTCCTTTGGCAGATAAACTGTCATCTCACAGCCACCATGGTAAGGCAGACGAATCATCTGATACTCATCATTTTCTGCATATTCAAAATGATCCTGCTGATGCATCATATCCACAGATGTATCACCATCTTTTCCATGGAAGGTCTGTTTGTCTGTCAACTCTTTTTCAAATGCATTTACCCATGCAGCCTTAAAATAAACAGCATTTAAAAGTGTCATTCGAATACTCGGATCCATTGGTTCATCAAGAATTGATGGAATCAGCCCGTGCGTCTTCTCATTGACCCAATCATTGATTTCATTCATTGTTTCTGCTGACGATAAATCACAGCGCTTTAGTGATGCCTGATATGTATTTGAAAGTATATCCGCCAGATCGTCAAATGAAGATGACATCTTCATTTTCTCGTCCACATACATGGCATTTGCTGTTTCTAAAATTGACTTTGGAATGCTGTAATCATCACTTTCTACACTCACTACTTCCTCTGATGAATCTGATGACGCTTCATTTTCATCTTCTTCATCTTCCTGATTTTCCTTATTTGTTCCAAGAAGCGCTGCCAGTTCTTCCTGCGCTGCTAAAATCTCACTCTCACTCATATTGTTTAAGTCAAGAAATTCTTTTAACTGCTCAATCTGTCCACCGCTTTCAGAGCAGTGACTAAGAAGCGTCAGTGCTGTTGCAATACTATAGGAAGAAATAAATACATTTTTATTCTCTGCCGTAAGCTTTTCCATTAACATTGATCCGATGCGGTTATCTGCCTGCACAATCGTATCAACATAATTTTGCTTTCCCTGATCCACAGGATATTCCTCATCCTCAAGCGTTGGAATTTCGATCAAATCATCATGAGAGCCTGCCGTTGTTTCTTCCACAGTCTCATTGCCCCATACAGGTGCGGCTGCCTGCATCACCTGTGAGCATGCCATCATCATTCCCATTGCAGCTGTCAGTCTCATTAAATTCTTTCTTCTCATATCATTATCCTGCCTTTCCTAATATGATGTACTCCTTTGATACCAGATTACTTTCACAAAATTTTATTTAAGACTTTTATGTCTTCACTCTTTAAGACGGAAAATTAGATGTAAGGTTACACATTCTGAAAAAAATTTTATCAATTAATCCACAACTGTGACTATGCCCATGCCGCAGATCGTATCTGCTGCTGCCTGCACGACTTTTCGCAGCGTATCAGCCTGCAAAGTATAGGAAACATTATTTTGTTCAAATGAAGCGAAAAAATAACTAGAACCTTCTTTTTTATAAAAGAATACATCTATCCCACCAATACTCGTAGCTGGCAATTCATTATGTGATGTCTCATCTTCACTGATCTGACTTTTTGTTTCTTTTCCCAATGTGATCGTTGAAACCGAAAGTGTATTTTTATCTTCAGGTTCCGCGTAAGCCTCTGCCTCCGCCAGTGTTTCACTTCCCTCGAGCGCTAAGATTTCCTTTTCATATTCGCTTTCTGTATACGCAGCCATCATCAGCGCGCCATCTGTTTGATCTTTTTTTGCCGTGATCTTTCTTCCCATAACTGTTCCTGCGGTGAAAATACAAATGCCCGCGGCTGCTGTAAGTGCTGTCCTCAAAAAAATCACTTTTCCATTTATTTTTTTCTGTTTTTCTTCTTTTAACTGTTCTAATCCAGCTTCCTCTATAAGGTCATCATCCACAAAGCGCAAGCTGTCTAACAAATCCTTTTCTGTCATATCCAAATGCCCTCACTTTCCAGATATTTTTTTAACCGCCCACGTATTCTATGCAGCCTCACCTTTGCACTGCTCTCACTTATCTGCATCTGCTGCGCCAGATCTTTTATACTCACACCATACCAATAGCGTTTCATAAATAAAAGTCTGTCCTGCTTTGACTGTGTCCTCAAAAAAGCTGTTATATTCTGTCCGATCTGTTCCCCCTGCACCTTATCTTCATTGCGTGAATCTGGAATGCACTGCTGCATTTCATGCGTAAGCTCAACTACCAAAGCACTTCGCTTTTGCGCATTTTTATGATCTAGCACATCAAAACATAAAAATCGGCATATCTTTGCAAGGTACGCAAAGAAAAACTGCGGTCTTGTCGGCGGTATAGAATTCCAGGTTCGAAGATAAGTATCATTGACACATTCCTGTGCATCTTCTCTGTTTTCCAAAATACCAAATGAGAGTCTGCCAAGCTTTTCCCCATAATGCGTCTGTGTCTCCTCTATTGCTTTTGGATCTCGTTTCCAATACAGCTCTATAATTTCATCATCCTTTGTCTGCAACCACTTACCTCCTAACAGATACCCACGAATTGCTCCGTTGCGATGCAACTTTCGCAATTCTAAAAATATTCGGATTCACTGATTTTCTTTGAAAATCGCTGCATCCTCATGTTTTTGTGGGTCCCAAGCTCAAAAGCCTTATCGTGCAAGCACGAACGGCTTTTGGAGCTTTTGACCCTGGTATCATAAAATGTTCAAAAAATGCACCCGTCATTTGACAGATGCATTTTCTTTTCTTACGCTTCTACGCTGACAAGCTCAATTGTAAAGTTTAATTCCTTGCCTGCCATCTCATGGTTTGCATCAAAAGTAATAGTCTTATCATCTTTTGCAACAACCTTAACTGGGAATGGCTGACCAAACTGATTAGACAGATATACCTGCTGACCTGCCTCAAGTTCCTCTGAACCTGGAAGCTGTGCAATCTCAAGTGTAAAGATTGCAGCTGGATCCGGCATGCCGTATGCTTCCTCTGGCATCAGATGGATCTCAACAGACTCGCCAACTTCCATGTTTGCCACAGCCTGATCAAAACCTCTGATCATCTGACCAACACCGCAGATAAACTCAAGCGGCTCACCGCGATCATAAGAGGAATCAAACTGTGTTCCGTCATTAAATGTTCCCTTATAATGAGTGCGGCACTTCTTTCCTACATTCTTGCCTTCCATGATTGGCTCTGGTGTTCCACAGCCGCCGTGGCATCCGCCGCAGCCGCCCTCGCAGCCAGACTCTTCACTCTCCTCACCATGACAGCAGTGACCGCCTTCTTCATGATGATGATCGCAATTTCCCTCACTGGTGCACTCAAGTGTTCCATTTACGTAGCTTTCGGCAGCCTCATTTACATCACCAGAAACGCCGGCACATACCTTGATTCCAGCCTCAGAAAGTGCTGCCTGTGCACCGCCTCCAATGCCGCCGCAGATTACAACATCAACTCCTGCATCAGCAAGAAAACCTGCTAACGCACTATGTCCTGCTCCATTTGATCCAACTACCTCACTTGAAATGATCGCGCCATTCTCCACTTCAAAAATCTTAAAATTCTCTGTTTTTCCAAAATGCTGAAAAACAGATCCGTTATCATACGTTACTGCAATTTTCATTTTTAAATTCCTTCCCTGCAATTTTGAACCCTACTGTTTCTATTAAATCGCATATTGTATTGATTATACCCTGAGACTATCAGCTGCGTCAACCATTTCTTTTTTTGGATTTGCAACCCATTGCTATCAGGGGTTGTTTTTTGCTATAATGACAGTGCTGATTTTATTAAGAAATTCTTAGGCTTTTTGAAAAGCCTGCGATAAATGAAAGGAACATTATGGATGTTGTAATTGCAATTGACTCCTTTAAAGGAAGTCTCAGTTCATTAGAAGCCGGCGAGAGCGCTGCTAATGGCATAAAAAAGGTCTACCCTGATGCCACTACAGTGATTCGTCCACTCGCTGACGGAGGCGAGGGCACGGTTGATGCACTTGTCGCTGGCTGCGGCGGTAAAATGACAACTGTTTCTGTCACAGGACCACTAGGCGAGACTGTTTCATGCCAATATGGTATTGTCTCTGCTACTAAAACTGCCATAATTGAAATGGCTGTGGCTGCTGGTATTACACTTGTCCCACCGCAAAAGAGAAATCCGCTTCACACCACAACTTATGGTGTCGGTGAAATTATTGCTGATGCAGTTAAACGCGGCTGCAGGCACTTTTTGATTGGCATTGGAGGAAGCGCCACAAATGATGGCGGCATCGGTATGCTTCAGGCACTAGGCTTTGGAATGCTTGATGAGAATGGTAATCAGGTTGAATTTGGTGCTAAAGGACTTCGCCAGCTTAAATCAATCACAACTAGCCATGTGCTGCCAGAGCTTTCAAAATGTACATTCCGTGTTGCCTGCGATGTCACAAATCCACTTTGCGGCTCTACTGGCTGCAGTGCTGTTTTTGGACCGCAAAAGGGAGCTGACTCTGAAATGATCAATATGATGGATCGCTGGCTAAAAGACTATGCATTACTCTCACGCAAATATTTTCCAGATGTAAATGAAAGTCTCTCCGGTGCAGGTGCTGCCGGCGGACTTGGCTTTGCTTTTTTAACATTTTTGCATGCCACGCTTGAATCTGGTATTAAGATTGTTCTTGATGAAACAAAGCTTCGCGACTATGTTCAAAATGCCGACATAGTTGTAACAGGAGAGGGCCGCCTTGATGGTCAGACTGTCATGGGAAAGGCGCCTATCGGTGTCGCAAAAATTGCAAAGGAATATGGTAAGCCTGTAATTGCATTTTCCGGCTGTGTCACAAAAGATGCTATCGCCTGCAATGAACACGGGATTGATGCATTCTTTCCAGTACTTCGAAGCGTTTCTACACTTGATGAAGCGATGTGCCGCACAAATGCAATGCAAAATATAGAGGATACTGCCGAGCAGGTATTTCGCCTGATACGAGCAGTCTCCCATTAAACATATTACTTTCAAGAATTGCTGTATGCTGCAAATTATTCTGTATCAAAAGCAAAAAAAAGAAGGATCTGTCGAATTGGCAAATCCTTCTTTTTTATTTCATATCTTTTATGTATTTATGCTAATGGCTTTCCTGTCAGCATCTCATAAGCCTGCAGATACTTCTCAATTGTCTTATCAACAATCTCCTGCGGCAGTGTCCAATCGTTGTCCGGGTTTGCCTTTAACCAATCACGAGCAAACTGCTTGTCAAAGGATGGCTGACCATGTCCTGGCTCATAGCCATCTGCCGGCCAGAAACGTGAGCTGTCCGGTGTAAGCATCTCATCACCGATAACGATATTTCCATTCTCATCCAGACCAAACTCAAACTTGGTATCTGCAATAATGATGCCCTTGCTCAGTGCGTAGTCTGCACACTTCTTATACAGTGCGATAGTGTAATCACGAAGCTTCTGTGCATACTCCTCGCCCTTTCCTGGGAAATACTTCTCCAGATGAGCAATGCTCTGCTCATAAGAAATATTCTCATCATGATCACCGATCTCAGCCTTTGTAGATGGTGTATAAATTGGCTCAGGCAGCTTATCAGACTCCTTTAAGCCCTCTGGCAGCTCAATTCCGCATACCTTTCCAGTCTTCTGGTAGCTTGCCCAGCCACTTCCAGTGATATATCCGCGCACAATACACTCCAGAGGAAGCATCTGCAATTTGCGGCACATCATACTGTTTCCATCAAACTTCTCCTGCTGGAAAAACTCCGGCATATCCTTTACATCCGTAGAGATCATGTGATTTGGAAGAATATCTTTTGTCATGTCAAACCAGAATCTGGACATCTGAGTAAGGACAGTTCCCTTCTTAGTTACCACGTTGTTCAGAATGACATCGAAACAGCTGATACGGTCAGTTGCTACCATGATCAGGCTGTCGCCATTATCATAGATTTCGCGTACCTTGCCTTCTTTGATTGGCTTTAACTCTCTCATTGTAAATACCTCATCCTTATATAATATTGTATTATGGGCGGATTTTTTGCTTCTTTACAGATATTATTCTGGAAGCTGCTTCCGCAACACATCTACACTACCACTACTTCTGCTGTGTTGTCAATAGTTAATGTGTTTCAAACAATATATTTTAAATGTTACAGTTCATGCGTCATGTTACAAAAACCCTTGAAAGATTGTTTTGTTTGTGCTTGACAATGGTATGATTTCATACTATGCTTTCTAAGTACGATTTCGTACCTTTATTTTCAATTATTAACGGAGGAATTTTGTATGAATGTTCAATCTTCTGCTTCTCTCAAACGTCTTAACCATTTGCAGTGTGAGATGGGCGTTGTTTACCATGAAATGTCACATCTGTGTGGTTTATCTGACAGCACAATGCAAATTTTATACACGATTTGTAACTTTGACGAAGAAAGCTGTCTGCTTCATGATATCTGCCGCCTGACAGGGCTTCCTAAGCAAACTATCAATTCTGCACTGAGAAAGCTTGAAAATGAAGATATCATATTTTTAGAGGCCGCAAATGCAAAAAATAAACGTGTCTTTTTAACACAAAAAGGTAAACAGCTTTCTTCTGAGACAGCTGGAAAAATTATTGATGCTGAAAACCGTATTCTTGCTGATTGGGGTCCTGAAACTTCCGAACAATATCTTGCTTTAAATGAACGTTATTTAAAATGTCTGCAAAAAGAATTGCAGCGAATGAAAGCTGAAAAATAATACGAAAGGAATAAATTTATTTTTATGAAAATCCAATTATCTGATCATTTTACTTATGGAAAGCTGTTTCGTTTTACATTTCCTTCCATTATCATGATGGTCTTCACTTCGATCTATAGTGTTGTGGACGGATTTTTTGTATCAAATTTTGCTGGAAAAACAGCGTTTGCTTCCATCAATTTAATAATGCCATTTCTCATTATTCTAGGAAGCCTTGGCTTTATGATTGGAACAGGTGGTACAGCGCTCGTCTCCCGTATTCTTGGCGAGGGCGATGAAAAAAAAGCAAACTATTATTTTTCTATGCTGATCTGGCTGTCACTTTTGATCGGTATTATTCTGGCTATTTTCGGTGTTGCCTTTATGCGTCCTGTTGCTACATTGTTAGGCGCTACAAAAGAGATGATTGATGACTGTGTTCTGTATGGACGCGTCGTAATCGCTTTTCTTGCTCCCTATATGCTCCAAAATGTATTTCAAAGCTTTCTTATAGCAGCCGAAAAGCCTAACCTTGGACTGGCAGCAACACTTGCTGCCGGAATTACAAATATGGTACTTGATGCAGTGCTGGTCGGTGTTCTTCGCTGGGGAGTTTTTGGAGCAGCACTCGCAACTGGCATAAGTCAGACGATTGGCGGCTTGCTTCCTTTTATCTATTTTATTCGTCCAAATAGCAGCACACTTCATCTGACAAAGGCTAAATTCAAGCTTCGCCCGATTTTATATGCTTGCGCCAATGGCTCCTCTGAGCTGATGAGCAATATCTCTGGATCAGTTGTTGGTATCGTCTATAACTTTCAGCTATTAAAATATCTTGGCGAAAATGGTATTTCCGCATATGGTGTATTAATGTATGTACAGTTTATTTTCATTGCCATCTTTATCGGTTACTCGATTGGCTGTGCTCCTGTTGTCAGCTTCCATTATGGTGCCGGAAACTACAGTGAGCTTCAAAGCCTTCTCAAAAAAAGTACTCGCATCGTCGGCTCACTCAGCATCATTTTGACTGTGCTTGCCCTCACGCTTGCTAATTTGCTTGCAAAGATGTTTGTTGGTTATGACGCAGAACTTCTTGCCATCACATCTCATGCATTTAAGCTCTTCTCCTTTAGCTTTTTGCTGGCAGGCTTTAACATTTTTGCATCATCCTTTTTTACTGCTCTAAACAATGGTGCCATCTCTGCTGCGATCTCGTTTTTACGTACATTGATCTTCCAGACATCATCCGTGTTAATCCTTCCACTGATTCTCGGTGTGGACGGCCTCTGGGGTGCAAATGTAGCCGCTGAAATTTTTGCGTTTGTGATTTCACTTGCATTTCTTGTTGCAAATAGGAAGAAATATCATTACTAATCTTTGCAAAAAACAGAATCAAAAAACCACTGGGGACAGGTTTATAACTCTGACGAGCCACAAAAACCTGTCCCCAATGTTTTTTTATTCTTCGCTTTCTGCAGTATTCTCTGCCTCACTTGTTTCTTTTACATTATTCTTTTCAGCAGCATTTGAAGATACTTCTTCGCTACTTTTTTCTTCGCTGCTTCCCTTTTCGATGCTTCCTTCTTCGCTGGACTCCTCCTCGATCTGGGATGGATCATAGATATTTACACCGATTACAACTGCGCTTGTTCCATTTCCAGAGTCAAGCTTTCCAATCTGGAAGCTGTTCATTGTATAATCGCCATACTGATCTGTTTCATTGTACCAGAATGCACCCGTTGTGTGGTAAACAGTTCCTTTACCGCCGTCCTGATCATTTTCCTGATAATTATCTTCATCGCCAAATGCCTCACGCGCTGCAGCAACCGCCTTATCAAACAGCTCGTCTAACTGCTCTGCTGTGTAGGTATCCTCAAAGTAAACTGTCAGTGTTGTCAAGCCACCATCTGGATCAAAAACAGGCTGCATACCAACAGAAATATAATCAAGAAGCTTAACAGAGTAATTGATGTCACCCATCGTCTCGCCCTCTGTAAATGCTGTCGTAGTGCCAATCGGCATTGCGATCTCTTTTTCAAGATCCTGATAGCTGCTTAACCATCCCAGATCCTTGTACTGGAAAGTACCATCAGCTGCCTGGAAATCAGTAATCTTAAACTCCTCTAGTGTATCAGCTGCTGCCGTTGTCTTTATTTTATTTGCATTTGCATAAGAGCCATAGCCCATTCCGCTTCCATAATAACATCCTGCTGCAGACAGCATCATCATGCTGACACCTCCTGCAAGTAATGTCTTCTTTAATAAATGTCTCATAAATAATTCCATGCCTTTCACTCATTGACCTAATTAGCTTATCGTTTGCTGTCAATGTACATTATATCCATTATATCAAATCAGACTGAGAAATCAATAAAAAAACTTTAAAATTACTATTGACAAATCTATTGCGATCTGCTACTATAATACATGTTGTAGCGCTATCGCCAAACGGTAAGGCACTGGACTCTGACTCCAGCATTTTCCAGGTTCGAATCCTGGTAGCGCTGTTAAATTTAAGGACATCGCGGATGCGGTGTCCTTTTTTGTTATGAGCCAGTGGAGACACTTTAAAAGCCACCGCACCTGTCACCGTGGCTACCCCAACTGTTCCTTTATATAAGTAACTAGTTGTTTTTTATCATAACTATTTTTACAGCATAAAATATCTACTTGCGATTCATCTACAACTACTACAATTTCCGCTGTAATCATTCCAGATTTCATAAGTTGACGTGTATTAATGTCCAAAGTAGATGGCTTCCATATACTTTGATCAGGCACAATCTGTATAGAAAACGATCTATTTTCAATTTTAAAAAATTCTCGAAGTACTTCTTCCAGATCATGCCTATCAATTTTAAAAATAACATCTGCTAATAATTTATCTTCAAGTAATACTAGCCAATATTTTCTACTAACTCTTTTAATTATTTCAAAAAGTTCCCCCTCCTTTTTTACATCTCCAATCTGCATAACCACCACATTACTCTTAAATTTCTCTAGAATCTTTAATGTATTTTCTATTGAACAATCGTAAACGCTCAATAGTGGGTATACCCACTTCAAATAGCCGCTCCTGAGAGCG